>JALZHC010000297.1 GCA_030914105.1 Acidobacteriota bacterium | reverse complement strand
TGCCTTACCCGTGGGGCGCGCACTACCTGCCCGCGCCGCTCAAAGAGAACCGCGCGCTCGTCCGCCTGCTCGACGAGCTGGGCGTGCTCGAAGGGTTCGACACGGAAGGCGAGCCGGTAGTCGCCGAGCAGTTCGTCTGCCGCGACCCCGAAGAGAGAATCTTCTACAGGGGGCGCTGGTACGAAGGTCTCTACCTGCGTGCGGGCCAGACCGAGACGGACGCGCGCCAGCTTCAAGCCTTCAACGCGGAGGTTGACCGTTGGGCCGGCTGGCGCGACGCGAAAGGGAGACGCGCCTTCGCCATCCCCGTCGCGGGCAGCTCGGACGACGCCGAAGTCGTGGCGCTCGACCGCGTCTCGATGGCCGAGTGGATGGAGGCGCGCGGCCTCAACAGCCAGCGTCTGCGCTGGCTCGTCGACTACGCCTGCCGCGACGACTACGGGCTGCGGATGGAGCAGGCGAGCGCGTGGGCCGGACTCTTCTACTTCGCCTCGCGCATGCGCCGGCCCGGCGCGGAGTCGCAGCCGCTCATCACCTGGCCCGAAGGCAACGGCCACCTCGTCCGACACCTCTACGAGCAGTCGCGCGCGCGCGTCCGGCTCGGCCTCGCCGTCGCAGACATACGCCCGCTCGGTTTTCAGAATGGTGCCGGGGCGGCGGAGGATGAGAGGCGTGGTGTCGGAAGTCGCGGCGGGGTCGAGGTCGTCGCCGTCGCGCACGACGGGAAGAGCGCCGTCGGCTTCCGCGCCGAGCAGGTCGTCTTCGCCGCGCCGCAGTTCCTGTCGAAGTATCTGATTAAGCCTTACCGCGAGGGCGCGTGCCCGGCGCACGTCCGCGAGTTCGAGTACGGCGCGTGGATGGTCGCCAACCTTTTTCTTGAAGAGAGGCCGCGGCCACAGGCCACAGGCTTCCCGCTCGCGTGGGACAACGTCTTGTACGAAAGCCCCTCGCTCGGCTACGTCGTCGCCACGCACCAGCGCGGACTCGACCGCGGCCCCACGGTCTTTACCTATTATTATCCGCTCACCGACGCCGACCCGCGCGCCGCGCGCGCGCGCCTTCTCTCGACCGACTGGAAGGCTTGGGCCGACGTGGCGCTTTCAGACCTTCAACGCGCGCACCAGGACATACGCCAGCTCACCCGCCGCCTCGACGTGATGCGCTGGGGCCACGCCATGATCCGCCCGCGCACAGGCTTTCTCTGGGGCGGCGCGCGCGCGTCGGCGCAAAGGCCCTTCGGCCCCGTCCACTTCGCGCACACAGACCTCTCCGGCGTCGCGCTCTTTGAAGAAGCCTTCGACCACGGCCTGCGCGCCGCCGAAGAAGTCCTCGCCGCGCGCGGCCTGAAGTCGGAGAGTCTGCGCTGAGGGGGCGGAGAAACTTTGCGGTCTCAAAAAGTGGGGGACGCAGTATAATCCCGCGCGCCGCACGCATATGGCCGCCGAACAAGCTCAAGCACTGACCGAGATTCGCTCCCGCGCCGACGCCAAGGCGTGGTGGCTCTTTTCGCCGCGCGTTGACGTGTCGGTCTTTTTGGGGAGCGCGCTGGCGTCGCTGGCCCTCTTGTGGGTCGGGGCGCGCGCGGGCGTGCTCGAAGGCGACTCGCCGGACTGGGCCTGGGTTCCGGCGGTGCTCCTCGTTGACGTGGCGCACGTCTACGCGACGGCGTTCCGGGTCTACTTTGATAAAGAGGAGTTGAGGCGGCGCGCGTCCCTGTACGTGCTCGCGCCGCTGATTGCGTTCGCGCTCGGCGTGGCGCTCTACTCGGAGTCTTCGGCCCTCTTCTGGCGCGCGCTCGCTTACCTCGCGGTCTTTCATTTCGTGCGGCAGCAGTACGGCTGGGTTGCAATGTACCGCGCGCGCACGGGCGAGCGAGGCCGCACGGGCTGGCTGATTGACTCGGCGGCCGTCTACATGGCGACCCTGTACCCGCTCGCCTACTGGCACGCGCACCTGCCGCGTCGCTTCTGGTGGTTCCTTCAGGGCGACTTCGCACAGCTTCCGGTCTGGGTTGAAAGGGTCGCGCTGCCTATCTACTGCCTCGCGCTCGGCGCTTACGCTTTGCGCTCTCTGCACGCCTGGGTCGTGCGCGGGGAGGGGAGTCCGGGCAAGGACATCGTGGTCGTGACGACCGCCGTGTGCTGGTACGTCGGCATCGTCGCCTTCGACTCGGACTATGCGTTCACGGTGACGAACGTCGTCATCCACGGCGTGCCTTACCTCGCGCTCGTCTGGTGGTATGCGCGTCTGCGCGCGCCGCGGGCGGGGAAGCTCTACCGAACGGCCACGCGGCTGCCGGTCTTTCTGTTGACGCTGTGGCTTCTGGCTTACGCCGAGGAGCTTCTGTGGGACAGGGGCGTGTGGCACGAGCGCGCGTGGCTGTTCGGCGCGGCGTGGGACTGGTCGTCTCTGAAAGTCTTCCTCGTGCCCCTGCTCGCGCTGCCGCAGGCGACGCACTACGTCCTCGACGGCTTCGTCTGGCGTCGGCGCAGCAACCCGCAGCTTAGGCTCTTCACTTCCGCCTCAGTGAAGCACGAATGAGCATGACGCCAGAACAGACCGCCCCGCAGGAGAAAGTCCGGCGCTGGCGCTGCCCCGGCTGCGGCGCGGACTTGCAGTTCGCGCCCGAAGGCGGCTGCCTGACCTGCCCTTACTGCGGCCACCGGGAGCAGATCGCGCCGTCGGGCGACAAAGTTGAGGAGCGCTCTTACGAAGAGTATCTGCAACTGCACGCGGAGCGAATGGGCGCGCTCGCCGTGGGCGCGCTCGAAGTCGAGTGTCAGACGTGCGGCGCGACGGTCGCCTTCACGCCGCCGCAGGTCGCGGGCGAGTGCGACTTCTGCGGAAGCCCGCTCGTGGCACAGCCAAAAAATGCTGACCCCGTGCTCGCGCCCGAAGGCGTGCTCCCGTTCCGCGTCACCGGAAACGAGGCGACCGACTCGATAAGGAAGTGGCTCGCGTCGCGCTGGTTCGCGCCGAGCGCGCTCAGGAAATTCGCCGCGCAGGATGCGGTCGGCGGCGTCTACATCCCCTTCTGGACTTACGACGCCTACACCGTGAGCGAATACACGGGCGAGCGCGGCGAGCACTACTATACGACCGAGACCTACACGGAGCAGGACGACCAGGGCAACACCGTGACGCGGACGCGCGAGGTGCAGCACACACGATGGTACACGGCCTCCGGCACGGTCGAGCGCTGGTTCGACGACCTCCTCATCCCCGCGACGAAGTCGCTTCCGCCGAACCGCCTCGCCGCGCTCGAACCCTGGGACTTGAATGAACTGACCCCATACGACCCGGCTTATCTCTCCGGCTACAAGGCGCAGCGCTACCAGGTTGACCTGGCCGAGGGCTTCGAGCTGGCGCAGCGTCTGGCCGCGCCCGTCATAGACTCCGACGTGCGCCGCAGTATCGGCGGCGACGAGCAGCGCGTCGAGAGCATCAAGACCAGCTACTCGGCCATCACCTTCAAACACCTCCTGCTCCCCGTCTACGTCGGCGCGTATCGCTTCGGCGAGAAGGTCTACCAGGTAGTCGTCAACGGACGCACCGGCGAGGTTCAGGGCGAGCGCCCCTACAGCTTCTGGAAGATTTTCTTCTTCGCCCTCGCGCTGCTCGCCCTGCTCGTCGCCTTGATTCTCGTGCTGGGTCGCCGTTGAGCGAGGAGGACTCCCGCCGGCAGCGCCGCGGAGCCGGACTTATCCCGCGTCGGGCAGGCCAGACCAGGTCTCCCGCCCGCGGCTTGAGGTACGCCATCTGTCTATTGACTCGGCGTCCCGTTTGGGATAAAAGGTGCCCACTCGTCAGCTCCTGCGCGCCGCCTCAAGGGGCGTGCTCTTTCCAACTTCCGCACCAAAGGAGCAGCAGCATGAAAAACTTCCTGCCACGGTTGGCGCTGGTCTCGGCCCTCGCACTCTGCGCCGTCTGCTGCGGCAAGTCGCGCTCATCTTCCGGCTACAGTTCCTCAAACTACAACTCCTCGTCAGGCTACTCGAACTATAACTCCTCGAACTCCGGCTCCTCTGCGAGCGCGCGCAACTCGTCTTCGACGAATAAGGGAGGCTCGTTAGCTTTGAGCGCAAACAGCTCGTCCTCCAACTTCGGCTCGTCGGGCGGCGGCAACTACTCTTCCTCTTCAAGCTCCTCCGGCTACTCTACCGGCGGCTCCTACGGCGGGTCGTCCTCTTCGTCAGGCAGCTCCGCGTCGGACGACGCGCGCCAGCGCCGCTACGCGGCCTACCTCGACTGGAAGGCGCGCTGGAATAAGATGATTCAGATCGGGCAGCAGGTGGCCGTCAACGGGAGCGAGGAGTTGTTCTACAAGTGGCTCGCCGCGCAGAAGTCTCTCGTCAACGAGTACAACCAGAACCGCTACGCCGAGTTCGAGTCGGCCCCGTCGAGAGCGCCCGGCCAGTCGGGCGGCTACTCCGGCTCCTACGGCGGCTCCTACGGCGGCTCTTCGTCCCACGGCTCAAGGACGTGCGGCACTTGCCACGGCTCGGGCGTCCTCGACACGTGCGCCTACGCCAACGCCTACGAGCCGGGCTTCGACCCCAGCTCGTGCCGCAAGACCTGCCCCAGTTGTCACGGCAAGGGCTCCATCGATTACTGAAGACGCCAACGCGCGGTTCGGAGGAGAGACGGCGGGCCGCACGCCGTCTCTTTTTTCGCGCGCGGCGAGCGCATCGGCCCGAAGCCTCACGCGCCCCTGATTAGAATTCCTCTCCCGCAACGCCACAAAATCTTCATACCTAAATTTTAAGTTGCGCTTGCCCATCGCGGAAAAAAGTAGTATCACTAAAGCACCCTAAGCAGTTCTTCAAGATTCGGTGGTGCAGCCGAAAGGCTCGCGGTCGCGTGCTTTCTTCTTTCGGACGGAAAGCCGCAGGCACACGCTGGCATGCGCGTTCGGTCGGTGGCGCGCTTTTCTGGTCGCGTGTGTCTCTCCCCGCGGCGCTGAAGCATTGACGCGCCCGGCTTCATTAAGCTTCGTCTCGCCGGGCAGGCTCAGGTAGTCACAGGACAGACCGGAAGAGCATGCAAGTTTTCCACCGCAGCACCAACACCATCGCCAAGGTGAGCATCTTCGGCGGCGTCTTCATCGTCGCCGCCTCGCTCTGGGTGCTCGCCGAGATCAACCGCTCGGCCTACAACACGGGGCAGTTCATCCAGGTACAGCAGCCCGTCCAGTTCTCGCACAAGCACCACGTCGGCGACGACGGCATTGACTGCCGCTACTGCCACACGTCGGTCGAGACCTCGAACACGGCCGGGCTGCCGCCGACGAAGACCTGCATGAACTGTCATTCGCAAATCTACTCCGACAGTCGCTACCTGGAGATCGTCCGCGCCAGCTTCCGCGACAACAAGCCTCTGGAGTGGACGCGCGTTCACGACCTGCCCGACTTCGTCTACTTCAACCACAGCATCCACGTCAACAAGGGGGTGGGCTGCTCGACCTGCCACGGCGACGTCGACCAGATGTCGCTCACCTTCAAGACCGCCTCGCTCTACAT
>JALZHC010000877.1 GCA_030914105.1 Acidobacteriota bacterium | reverse complement strand
GCTTTAACCAACCCTGACCCCCAACACCTAACCCCTTCTTTTGCCTTCTCCGCCGGCTTTTGCTATTCGTTGAGGCGATGAGCGGCAGACCTCCGAGGGAAGCTTTCAAGGCGCGCGAGTGGGCGGTCGTCGAGTCGCACCGGACGCCGGCGCAGGTGCAGCGTTACCTTTCGCGGATGCCTTACAACTGGGAGAGGTGCGGGGCGACGCTGCGCAGCTTCCGAGAGGTCTTGCGGCGCGGCGAGGCGCACTGCCTGGAGGCCGCGCTCGCGGCGGCAGTCATCCTCGAACAGCACGGCTACCCGCCGCTTTTGATGAGCCTCGAATCACAGGACAAGCTCGACCACGTCGTCTTCGTCTTCCGGCGGCGCGGGCTGTGGGGTTCGGTCGCGCGCTCGCGCGACCTCGGCCTGCACGGTCGCCGCCCCGTCTTCAAAAATTTAAGGCACCTCGCCTGGAGCTACTTCGACCCCTACGTTGACACGACGGCGCGCATCACCGGCTACGGCGTTACGAGCATGTACGAGCTGGGCGGCTACGACTGGCGCTTCTCGCCGCGCAACGTCTGGAAGGTCGAGCGCCACCTGCAAGAGATTCCACACCGGCACTTGCGCTCCTCCGAACGACGCTACCGCGCGCTCCTCGCCCGCTTCCAAGAGTTCCGCCGCACACACCCCGACCGCGCGCCCGACTACTTCGACAACCGCGACACGTGGATGCTTTAAAGAAGTGATAAGTGATGAGTGATAAGTGATAAGAAGAGTCTGGAGTCTGGAGTCTTAAAGTCTGGAGTCGAAGGCCAGCGGTTTCTGACTCCTGACTCTCAGACTCCAGACTCTAACTCTCATCACTCATCACTTATCACTCATCACGCCTTCATTGCCCAGAGCACGGCCCAGAGGAGGACGGTCAGAAGGGCGTGTGTGAAGAGGTTGAGGGCGAGGGCGGCGCGGCCACGTTCGTGCGTCGTGAGTTGCAGGAGCTTGTGCGCGGCCTCGCCCGCCGAGCCGCGCAAGGCCCCGCCCCATGTGTGACGAAGGTGCGCCGCGTAGGAAGACTTCGGCGCGTAGACGTTGTGGCCGCGGCCTGCGCGCGCGCGTGTGCGGGAGCGCGCGAGCTGTCGGTAGAAGAAGCGTCGCGCGCGGCGCGTGCGTCGGAAGACGAGGAGAACCAGGCAGGCGGCGAGTGCGGTCACAGCCCAGCGCAGAGCCGCGAGCGTCCAACGCCGCACGCGCCCGCCGTAGACCTCGCCGAACAATTCCCACGCGCGCCCGACTCGGCGCTCCATGCCTTTGATCTCAAGCCGCGCACGCGCGGTGCGCGTCAACTCCTTCGGCTTCGGCGGCGCAGGCCAGGCCGGTTCGCCGCCCACCGTGCGCGTCGAAGGCTCCCAGCGTCCGACCGGGGGCAGGCGGTAATCCGGGTAGGCGCGGCGCAGGTCAGCGAGCGTGACGAGACGCTGGCCGGCGTGCATGCCCTTTTCGTAGGCGCTGCGCCAGTAGCCGTTGAAGTTTGAGAGGCGCTGGTGGCAGAGGATGGCCGTGTAGAGCGCGTCGCGCGCCGCGCGCGTTTGGGGGAAGCGGCGGACGATTTCGAGGTAGAGCGTGAGTGCGCGCGCAGGCCCCTCGTGCTCCTGCTCGTAGCGCCAGAGCGTCTCGGCCTCGCCGGGCGAGCGGTAGTTCGTCTCGTTCAGCGAGCGGATCATGTCGGCGCGCATGCCGCGCCACGCCGCCGGGTTGTAGAAGAGCAGCTCGCCCTCGTAGAAGTAGCTGGCGAGCTGGTACATGGCCTCGGCCTTCGCCTCGCTGCCGGCGGGGCGGTCTACTTCGCTTTGCAGGCGTTCGAGGTCGTCGGTCGTCTTCATATCGCGCAGGAGCCAGTCGGCGTAGACGCGCGTGTCGCCGGCGAGCGAGCGCGCGTCGGCGTCCGACTTCGACAGGTATTCCGTGTCGCCGTCGCCGTATTCGTCCCAGAAGGTGTGACGGAGGTTGAGCTTCGGGTGGCCGGGGCCGTCGTTGTCCGTGTCGCCGTAGACGCGGCTGTAGTAGCCGGAGTATTCCGCGCTGGAGAGTTCGTAGGAATCTGTGCTCGTGTGCACGCGCGAGAAGGCGGCGCGCGCCTCCGTGTAGCGGCCTGCGCGCAGGTAGCGCAGGCCGAGCGCGTAGAGCAGTTCGTCGCGCCGCGGCGAGTCCGGGTGCTTCGAGGCGAACGAGGCGAGCTCGTCGGGCGTCAACAGCACGTCGAGGAAGTAGGCCACGTCGGGGTCGTAGCCGAGCGCGAGGTACTGTTCGAGCGCGCCCGCGAGGTCGCC
>JALZHC010000296.1 GCA_030914105.1 Acidobacteriota bacterium | reverse complement strand
CCGTCATGACTGTAGAAGCTGGTCGATGGTCTGGACGAGCGAGACGAAGTCGGAGGTCTTGCTCTGGTAGACTTTCACGCCCATCTGGAGCGGCTTGTGGCGGGCGGCGGGGCCGGAGCTTTCGAGCGAGAAGAGGAGGACGGGCGTGACGGGGTCGAGCGCGCGCAGTTGGCGGCAGAGCTCGAGGCTGTCGGCGTCGATGTAGGTGTCGTTGAGGATATAGAGGTCGAAGCGCTCGGTCATGGCGAGCTTGAGGCAGTCGGCGGCGGTCTGCACCGACTCAACCGAGTAACCCTTCTGCTCCAGCATGAGCGCGATCAGGTCGCCGACGTCCTTGTTCGATTCGGCGCAGAGGATGCGCCGCGTTCCTTCTGGCATCAGAGACACTCCGACCGAAGAGAGAGTTCAGAAGGGGAAGCGCGCGAAAGTAACCTGGGGGAGTTTAAATTTAAACTCTGCGGCGGCGAGCGTCAAGGCTTCTCCGCCTCGCGGCGGCGCACGCGGCCACCGGAGAGGATAGAGTTGACGGTCTGCACGATCTCGAAGAGGTCGTCGGGTTTAGTGAGATAGGCCGCCGCCCCGGCGCTCATGGCGCGTTCGCGGTCGCGTCTGAAGGTTCGGGTGGAGAAGAAGAGGATGGGGGTGGCCGGCGTCATCGAGCGCAGGCGCTTGCAGAGTTCGAGGCCGTCGCCGTCTATGTACTCGTCGTCGAGCATGTAGAGGTCGAAGGTCTGCTGGCCGGCCAGCTCGACCGATTCGGCAATCGAGCGGGCCGTCACAACCTGGTGGCCCTGCCGCTCCAGGAAGATGGTGATGAGGCTGCACGTGTCCTCGTGCGTCTCTGCGCAAAGGACTCGCCTGCGGGGGTGCGACGACATCGGGGGAACTCCTTGTTGGTCACTTGTCCGGCAGCGTGGGAAGAAGTCGGGAAGTGAAACGCCAAGCTACACGCGTGGCCGGTTATTGTCTGTACGGTATGGGGCAAAGCACCGCGAACCCGACGGCCTGTAGCAACAAGACATTATTAAGGCAAGCATGAGAAATAAGTCAACAGTTTTATTGACGGGGCCGCGCCGCCCTCCGTTTTAAAGGCTCGAAGGGGCGCTGCCAACAAGATGGCTAACGCCCCTTCAACCCTTGTGCGTCCGTCCGTGTGCTTGTGCGTTCGTCCGCGCGTCCGCGACTGAGAACCTGACGCCGCGCGCGCCGCGTCACATCAGGAACTCCAGCCCGTACTTCCGCGACAGCGCGGCGAGCTTCTCCGCGTCCTGCGGCATTTTGATCTGCTCGCGGCTGACCTCCTCGAAGAAACGCTCGAAGCCGCCCGGCGTGATCGTCACGAGCAGGCGGCCTTCGCCCTCGCCGACGTTTCGGAAAGAGTGCGTCACGCCCTTCCCGACCGCGACCACGTCGCCCTTGCGCGCGACGACCGTCTGCCCGCCGTAGTTAATCTCAAACTCGCCCTCGAGGACATAGAAGACCTCGTCCTCGTTCTCGTGCCTGTGCGGCGGCGGCCCGCCCTGCGGCCCGACGACGTTATCCACGACCGAGTACGCGCCCCCCGTCTCCTCGCTCGCGATCTTGCACAGCATCGTCGTGCCGAGCACGTTCCAGACCTCCGCGACGCAGGCCGCGCCCGCCCCCGCGCCGACCATTTGAGCCGTGTTCATCTCCTCACGTTCTCCTCTCCCGCGACATACGCTTCTGCGACCGGGGCGTCTCTTCCTCGCGCCCCACTTGATAACGCGCAAAACGAGAGAGGAAGGGATCAACGTCCCGCGCGCGGGCGGGCGGGGCCGACGCGAAGGCAGCGGCGTGCGGAAACGTTTTTATCGTGCGGGCTGCTTTATTGTGCGGGCCGCGGCGCAGGCTCGTCCGCGGCGGGCGCTTGCCTTGGGTGCTGGATTTGCCCGGCGACCGGCGGCGTCTCGACGAGCGGCGTCTCGGCGGGCTTGAGAAGCTCGGCGACGAGGCCCGCGCTGCCGCGGTGTTCGAGCCAGTGGCGGTATGTGACCGTGAGCACGGCGATGACGGGGATGGCGAGGAAGATTCCGGTGATGCCGGCGATCTCGTGGCCGGCGAGGATGGCGAGAATGACGGCGAGCGGGTGGAGGTGGATGCCTGAGCCGATGATGCGCGGGTAGACGACGTAGTCCTCGACGATTCTGAGCGCGCCGAGGAAGAGGACGACCGCCGCGAGCTTGGCCCCGGAGTCGAAGCCCGCGACCGTGGCGGCCATCACGGCGACGACGAGCGGGCCGAGCAGCGGGATGAACTCCAGAAGGCCCGCCGCCACGCCGAGCACCAGAGCGTAGCGCACGCCGATGACCGCGAAGCCGAGCGTGCAGACGCTCCCGATGATGAGGCAGGCGATGAGCTGCGCGCGGATGTATGCGGCCAGAGTCGAGTTGATGTCCTGGAAGAACTCGTCGCCGCGCCAGCGTATGCGCCCCTGCGGGAGCATCATCAGGGCAGAGCGTCGGAAGGCGTCGGCGTCCTTTAAAAAGAAGAAGGCGAGGATGGGCACGAGCACGAGCCAGGGTAGGTAGCCCAGCAGCGCGACCGCGTTCTCGAAGCCCTGGCCCGTGATGTAGCTGCCGATGTCTTCAATCGCACTCGTCACGGCCTTGTTGGCCGAATCCCTCACCGAAGGCGGCAGGTTCAGGTCTTCGTAAATCTTGTTCAGGCGGTTGGCGCGCGCGCGCGCGCTCGTCATGTAGACGGGTGCCTGCTGCGCGATCTCGGCCATCTGCGTGCCGAGCCGCGGCGTCAGAACCGCAGCGCCCACGCCGAGCGAGCCGAAGATAACGAGGTAGACTAGCCCGATGGCCGCCACGCGCGGCAGCGCCGGCTCGCCGTCGCGCCTGCGGACGGCGTTGCGGACGAGTTCGACGAGCGGCGCGATCAGGTAGGCGAAGAAGACGGCCAGGATGATGACCAGCAGCACGCTCGTCAGCGCGTAGAAGACCCACCGCACGGCCTCGAACAGGTAGTAGAGGACGAGGACGAGGAAGGCGACCCACAGCACCGAGCGCGTCGCCAGTCGCAGCACCACGCGCGCCTTGGCCTCCGAGAGCGCCAGCGCCGCCGCGTCCTCTTCGCTCAGGTGATGCTCCTCGTGCCGTGCCATGCTCTTGTGCTTCGCCAAAGCCTTCACTCCGAACCCGCCGTCGAAACCTTTACGCCGGACGCGACCGCCCGGAACCCGAAGCCTCTGACGCGCCGACTGCTCGCCGCCATGATGCACCAACTCGATTCGCAAAAACAACGCCCAGCCGCACGGCGGCTGCCACGCGGCTGGGCCTCTTCGGAGCTTCGGCGTCGCTTCAAGCGCGCGCCGACGCTTCGCTCAGTTCTCGTACTCGTCGTAGTCCTCGTCGGCCTTGCGTTCGAGCTCGGCGGCAGGCTCCCAGACGAGGCCGCGCCACTCGTCGGTCTCGCCGAGCAGTTGCAGCGCGGCGAGCGGCTGGACGGGGTTGCGCTCAAGCCTCAAGACCTCGGCCACGGTCTCCAGCGTCCTCCCTTCGGCGTCGGGCACGATCAGGTGGACGCGGCTGCCCACGTCCGGCAGACGCTCCAGGTGCACGAGCGCGCCCTGCGGGCCGATGTTCTCAGTCTCGCCCTCGACGACCACGTGCTCGCCCGAACGCTCGTCGTCCCACTCGGCGCGGACGCTGATGTGGACGAGGTAGCGCGGGCCTGTGCGCTGTTCCGTGAAGTTCAATGACATTCCGGGGCCTCCTTACTCGAACGGAATCACGTCTGAAAATAGATAAACGACGAAAGCGGGTGAAATTGAGCAAAACGATGAATGCTGAACTGAAAAGCAGCCTGCCTTCAGTTCATCGTTCCGCGTTCCGCCTTCTGCGTTTCATTCTTCCTCCTGCATCCTCAGCTTCTCCAGCACGGAGAAGTCTTCGAGCGTGGTCGTGTCGCCGCGCACCGCGCCGGAGGAGGCTATCTCGCGGAGGAGGCGGCGCATGATTTTGCCGGAGCGTGTTTTGGGGAGCGCGTCGGCGAAGCGTATCTCGTCGGGGCGCGCGAGCGCGCCGATCTCGCGCGCGACGTGGCGGCGCAGCTCCTCCTTCAGCTCGTCGGTGGCCTTGCGGTCGCCTTCGAGCGTGACGAAGGCGACGATGCCCTGCCCCTTCAACTCGTCGGGCCGACCGACGACCGCGGCCTCCGCCACCGCTTCGTGCGAGACGAGCGCGCTCTCCACTTCCATCGTGCCGAGCCGGTGGCCCGATACGTTAATCACGTCGTCGACGCGCCCCATGATCCAGAAGTAGCCGTCCCTGTCACGGCGCGCGCCATCGCCCGCGAAGTAGACGCCCTCGATCTCGTCGAAGTACTGCTTCCGGTAGCGCTCGTCGTCGCCCCAGATGGTTCTGAGCATCGAAGGCCAAGGGCGCTTGATGACGAGATAGCCGCCTTCGTCGGCCTCGGCCTCCTGGCCCGTCTTCGACATGATTGCGGCCTCGACGCCGGGCAGAGGCTTCGTCGCCGAGCCGGGCTTCGTCGGCGTCGCGCCCGGAAGCGGCGAGATGAGAATCGAGCCGGTCTCGGTCTGCCACCAGGTGTCGACGATGGGGCAGCGCGCCTTGCCGATGATCTCTCGATACCACATCCAGGCTTCGGGGTTGATCGGCTCGCCGACCGTGCCGAGCAATCTTAAAGATGAGAGGTCGTGGCGCAGGGGCCAGTGCTCGCCCCACTTGATGAAGGCGCGGATGGCCGTGGGCGCGGTGTAGAAGATGTTGACGCGGTGGCGCTGGATGATGTCCCAGAAGCGGTCGGGTTCGGGGTGGTTCGGCGCGCCTTCATACATCAGGACGGTCGCGCCGTTTGAGAGCGGGCCGTAGACGACGTAAGAGTGGCCCGTCACCCAGCCGATGTCCGCCGTGCACCAGTAGATGTCTTCATCGCGCAGATCGAAGACCCACTTCGTCGTGAGGTGTGTTTGCAGAAGATAGCCGGCGGTCGTGTGCAGGATGCCTTTGGGCTTACCCGTCGTGCCCGAAGTGTAGAGGATGTAGAGCGGGTGCTCGCTGTCGAGTTCTTCCGCCGGGCATTCGTCCGAGACGGTCTCCATCACTTCGTGCCACCAGTAGTCGCGCCCCATCTCCATGTGCACACGCGAGCCTGTGCGGCGCACCACGATGCAGGCCTTGACCGAAGGCGTCTGCTTGAGCGCCTCGTCAACCGTCTCTTTGAGACGAACCTCCGAGCCGCGCCGGTACCCGCCGTCGGCGGTGACGACGAGCTTGCAGCCGGCGTCGTTAACGCGGTCAATGATGGCGTGCGCGGCGAAGCCGCCGAAGATGACGGAGTGGGTCGCGCCGATGCGCGCGCAGGCGAGCATCGCGACGGCCAGCTCCGGCACGAGCGGCATGTAGAGCGCGACGCGGTCGCCCTTCTCGACGCCCGCGCGCTTGAGGACGTTGGCGAAGCGCGAGACCTCGCGGTGGAGCTGGGCGTAGGTGATGGTGCGCTGCTCGCCCGGCTCGCCCTCCCAGACGATGG
>JALZHC010000029.1 GCA_030914105.1 Acidobacteriota bacterium | reverse complement strand
GCGGTCGGCTTCCGGGTTGCGCAGGTCGCGTATGAAGTCGCGCTGCTGGTCGTTGAGGTTGCCGGGCGCGTTGTCGGAGGCGAAGAGCACGCCGAAGGTGTTCTTGCCCTGCTTGCCGGTGAACTTGAAGGCGTAGTCGGGGTCAACGATGGTGCGCGTGTGGACGGCGCTGAGGATGGTCTCGAAAATCTCTTTGCCTTCGAGGAAGAAGGGTCGCTTCTCCTCGAAGAAGATGGGGAAGCGCTGGTTGGCCGTGACGACCGTCTGGTCGGCCTCGACCTGCGCGAAATCCGGGTTCAGGGTGAAGTCGAGCGTCATCGTCGGGCTGAGTCCGAACTTGGCCGAGAGGCCGGGGTCGAAGCCCGCGGGCTTATTGAGGAAGCGCCCCTGGTCGGCGGGCACACGGACGCCAGCCGCGTTGAGGCCGGCGAGCTGCCCCGCCGTGATGATGGGCACGCGCTCGCCCTGCTCGGAGATGGTGAGGCTGGGGATGAGTTCGAGCGTGCGCTCGGTCGAGATGCCTTCGAGGCCGGTGATGTGGCCGGACTGGCCGAGCAGGCTGGAGTTGTCGCGCGCAACCGGCGACCAGGTGCTCTGCTCGTTGTTGAAGCGCTTGATGGTGCGCATGAACTGCACGCCCCAGAGCTTATCCTTGCCGGCGACGTAGCGCAGAGACTTGAACGGGATGGCGATCTCGACCGTGAAGCCGTCGTTCGTGACGACGCCCTTCGACTCCATCACGATGTCCACGCTGAAGTCTTCGCTCACACCCTCGGTGAACATGGCGTCGGCCTGGACGCCGAGCGGGTTGAAGATGAGTTCATAGGCGCGACGGCCATCGTTGAAGGTGTCGAGCCAGACGCCGACCCAGTCGTCGTCGAACACCTGGTCGCGGCGCGGGACGGTCGCGCGCACCTTGCCCGGCTCGTCGTGCGCGCGGAAGGCGATGTAGATGAACTTCGAGTCGTAGCCGACGAGCGCCTCGGTCGGCTCCGAAGGCGGCAGAAGGTCGCCGGGGCGGTACTGGATGAAGTCCTTGAAGACGGCGGCGGTCTTCCAGACCTCGTCGTCGAGCTTGCCGTCAATCACGGGCGGCTTGTCGAAGCGCGTGATGCGCACCGGGTTCACCTTCTCCGGCGTGCGCAGCGCGGCGTAGCGCGCGGCGGCGCTGGTGGGAAGCGATGCCGGGGAGTTGGCCACCGGGGTTGCGTTCGTCGCGGGCGGGTTCGCCGTCGTGGAAGTCGTCGCGGGCGGATTCGTCGCGGTCGAGTTCGCCGCGCCGCTGGTCGAGGCGGGTGTGCCGGGAGCGGTCGCCGGTGGAGTCGGCGTGGGCGAAGGCGCGTTGGCGCCGCCGTCGTTGCCGGAAGAAGAGTTGTTGGGCGCGCCGCCGGTCGAAGGCTTCTGCGCGGCGAAGGTGACTTCCAGGCGGTTGAAGCCTGCGCGCAGGCGCGGCGCGTAGCCCGGCTCGGCTGTAAAGCAGATAACGGCGTCTTCGCCGCGCTGCTCGGCCTCGACGCGTGCGAGGCCCGCGACCGCCGCCGCGCCGGTCTTAACGGCTGAGGCGTCCGTCTCGGGGATGAGGACGAAGAACCTGTCGCCGTCGGCGAACGTCCGGTAGCCCTCGACGGGGCCGTCGGAGGTGATGCGCGCGCGCGCGCCCTCAGACGTCTCGCCAACGCTCAGGACGACGCGCTTGAGAGAACGCGCCGAAGCGCCGACGCGCGCGCCCGCGGGCGCGTAAGTAGACGCGACCTGCTGGGCCGAAGCGGCGCGCGGCATCAATGTCAGGGCGAGTGCGAGCGAGGCGGCAGCGTGCAGGGCTTGCTTCTTCATAGTTCTAACGAGTGACACCCGTTGCGGCGTCCGAGCGATTGGATTTTGTCTGCTGGTTTGGACGAGTCTTGCCTGCGTCGAGCGCGTGGGGGCGCACACCGCCGCTTCCCTTGTAGTGCCAACTTAGACGAGCCTTGCGCGCGGAAGGTTTCAACAGATTCCGCGCCGTCGGATTTTTTTTTACAGACGATTTACAAGCTGACAGATAAGCATGTGAGTACCTCTCGATACTGCGGAAGGTACTCACCCATACTCCCGATGCCCAACGACCCTCTCACGTAAAGACGGGGCTGGCCGGCGCTCCGTTAACGGCAGCGCAGGACGACTAACGGCGGCGCAGGACGACGCGACCGTCGCCCGTGTGCAGCGTGAAGAGCTGGCCACCGCCGCCGATGCGCCAGCGGCGCACGCGCGCTTCAGTCTGACTCTCGGCCACGGCCACGCCGTCGTTGAAGACCGACTCGGCGTCGGTCTCGACCGTGGCGTTGGTGCCATCGGGGACGGCGAGCGAGATGGTTCCGTCGCCCGTGCGCGCGGCGAGCGTGCGGAAGTTGCCGTCGAGCGTGATGCGGCCGTCGCCGGTGCGCGCCTCGGCGTCGCCGTCGAAGCCTTCGACGAGGATGCGCCCGTCGCCGGTCTCCGCGCGCAGGCGACCGCGCGCGCCCGTCACGTCAATCGCGCCGTCACCGGAGCGCACGTCCAGATCGCCGTTCACGCCTTCGACGCGCACGCGCCCGTCGCCGGTCGAGATGATGAGAGTGGCGCTGCGCGGGACGTAGACGTCGAACTCGGCGGAGGCGTTCGAACTGAAGGAGACGACGCGCCCGTCGCGCTCCTCAACGGCGCGCGCTTGCGACTTGTCGAAGTCGGCGCGCAGAGTGACCTCGGAGCCGCCCCCGCCCTGCGCCGAAAGTTTGATGCCCTGCATCTCGCGGTCGTCGTCGGCGCGCTTCGTGGCCGTGTACATCACTTCGGGCTTGTCCCAGGCGTGGACGTAGATCGCGCCGTCGAAGGTCTCGACGCGGACGCGCGGCGTCCCCGTCACGGCGAAGGTGTTGGACTCGCGCGCGACCTGTCGGCGCGAGTCGTCGCGCAGGCTTCCGACGCGCACGCCGTCGCGGATGCTCTCTTTGAGCTGCTCCTTGTCAATCGCAGCCGCGGCCTTCGCGGCCTCCTTCACGCCCTTCTCCGCGTCGCGCGCGGCGCGAGCGGCCTCGCGCTGAATCTCGCGCGCCGCATCTTCCCGGTCACGCTGGGCCTCGCGCGCAGCCTCGCGCGCCTCGGCGCGGGACTCTTCACGTTCCTGTCGGGCCTCCTCGCGCGCCTCCCTCGCCTCGTCCTGATCCTGATCGTCGTCGCGGTTCGTCTCGGAGAGGAGGTTTGTGACGGGGCTCGGCGGGCGGTTGTCGTTGGCGCGGCGGACGGAGATCGAGCCGTTGACGTTCGAGAGATGGACGCGTGCCGCGCCCTGGCCCAGACGGCCTTCGAGGTCGCGCCCGACGTACTCGCCCTCGCGCACGGGCAGCTTGAAGTCGTTGCTGATCGCGCCGTGGACGGTGCTCGCGCGCAGGGTGGCGTTGGCGTCCGAGGGGAGTGTGACGACGAGCGAGCCGTTGACCGCCGAGAGCGAGACCGTGCCCGACTCGTTCAGGCGGTCGAGCGTGGCGTCGAGGCCGCCGTTGACGACCGAGAGGTTGACCGTGCCGGTCAGCCCGCGCGCAGTCACGCGACCGTTGACGGACGAGGCGCGCACGGAGCCGGCCAGGCCCTCGATCTGGAGGCCGCCGTTGATGAGGCTCACCTCTTCGAGCGACGCGCCGCGCGGGACTGTGAGCGTGTACTCGACGCTCGCAGGGTTATCGCGCCGGTCGTCGTCGCCGTTGCGCCTCCAGGTGAGGTTGCCTTCCGGGTACTTCGTCTCGATGTGGACGTAAGAGGCCCCGGCGTCAACCTCGATGCGCGCCTCCTGTAGACGCTCCGGCGTGTAGGCGCGCTTGACGGCGTCCACCTTGACCTCATTGCGATCCCAGGCCGAGATGCGCACGCCGCCGTTGATGTTCGAGAGGCTGATGCGACCGTCAGCCGAGAGCGGATAGACTTGGTGGAACTCCTCCGTCAACTGCGGGAGCGACGACTGCGCGCGCGAGGCGTCGGCCACAGTCAGCGCGAGCGCCGCCAGCGCGAGTAGGGAGATAATAAAACGCTTGCCGATCATCTTCTTTTCTTCGTTCATCTCTTCGCGCCCTTCGCGTCTTCTTCCTCCTGCGCCTTTGCCGTTAAATCAGACTCGCTTAACCGCAAAGGCGAAGCAGGCGCGAAGGCCGCGAAGGGGTTTTCAATCTCTTATGACGCGCGCCGGAGTCGGACGCTGCCGTTGACGGTTTCAAGGCGAAGCTCGCGCCCGCCGCTGCCGATGGTGCCGGACATGTGCCGCTGGCTGAATGTGCCCTGGACGGTCAGGGGAAAGTCTGTGGAGATTTGGCCGTTGAGCGTCTTGGCCTCGAACTCGGCGTTGAGACCCGCGGGGAACGTCAGGTCAATGCTGCCATTGACGGTCTTGAACTCCAGCGCGTCCGACCACTCGGCGCGACCCATGACGGCGGTGACTGAGCCGTTGACCGTCTGCGCGCGCGCAAGGCCCGCGGTCGTGACGTGGATGCTGCCGTTGACCGTGTAGGCTTCCACGTCTGCGCCGAGGTCGTGGGCCGCGACCTCGCCGTTGACCGTGCGGCCCGTGAAGCGCACGCCCGCCGGCACGCGCACCATGAACTCGACGTTCGTGTCGTTGTTGCGCGTGTGCGAATGTCCGCCGCTTCCGGGCGTGCAGGTGTTCTGCTCGCCGTCCGGGCTGGGGTAGACGGCGCAGATGGTGACGCCGCCCTCGTGCGGGACGACCTCGATGCGAACTTCGTCGGGGTTGCTGCGGCGCGCGGTCTTGACGGCCACGACCTCGACCTCGCCGCCCGAAGCCGGGTTGGCCTCGATGCGTCCGTTGACGCCCTTGATCTCGACCGTGCGGCCCGCGGCCAACTGTCCGTGCCAGCGAAACTCGCCCTGCTCTTCGGCCACGAAGCCCGAAGCGTTCTCGGCCACGAGGCCCGAAGGGTTCGCGTGCGGGCCGGAAGCCGCCGCGGAGGCGCGCGACGCGGGCGCAAGCTGCGACGCGAGCGCGAGTGCCGCGACCGCGGCGAGGGTTGAGAGAGTGACTAAGCGCTTCATGCTTCCTCCTAAAGTCTTTGGGGTGTCCGGCGTCCGGCTAAAGTCTTTGGTTTTCCGGCGTCCGGCCCTTCCGTGCGGCGTGTGCCGGTCGCCCCGGCTCACGCTTGCGTGCCGCTCGGCGGCGGCAGATTCTTTCAGCCCGTTTCCGACCTGAAAACACCGTGCGCGTGTGGTTTGTGGCAAATATTTTCCGGGGCTTCAGTCCTGGACGAGCGAGCCGGTGAAGAGCCTCTGGCCGGCGAGCGAGGCGCGGAAGCCGTAGAGCGTGAGCGCGATGACGGCGACGAGGGTGAAGGTGGTGCTTCCGGCGTACCAGGCGCTGAAGTCCGTGGTCATGGGGAAGAAGTAAAAGACGAGCGCGAAGAACTGCATGAAGACGCAGGCCAGCAGTCCGAAGCGCAGCAGCACGAGGAGAATCAGCGCGACATTCGCCGCGGCGAACGCCCAGTCGAGCGCGGGGTGCTCGCTCGCGAGCACGCTGATCAGCGTGATGAGGATGAAGACCGCGCCGACCGCCGCCCACCAGCGGCGGAGGATGATCGAGAAGATAAGGAGCAGCAGCAGCAGCGCCGCCGGCGTGATCAAGGCGTTGACGACCTGCTTCGATAAGAGGGCGATGACGTACTGCGTCCCCTCCAGGCCCGTCAGCAACGAGACCGCCGGCGCGCGGGCCGGCATGCCCAGCCACTGCGGCGTGAGCACCTGGAGGAAGCCGACGATCACGGTGGTGAACCCGAAGAGCGCGCCGACGAGTATGTCGCGCCCGACCAGCGGGTCGCGGTAGTCGCCCGCGAGCAGACGGTTCCAGGCGATGATGATGCCCGGCCAGCGACGGCGCACCGAAGGCTCGACGGCGATGTAGACCAGCCAGAGCATGCCGGAGAGCAGGGCGGTGTAGGCCAGCGACTCTATGAAGAGGCCGAACTCCCCGCCCACGTCCGGCACGTGGTGCGCCGCCGTCAGCCACGCGATCATCTCCGCGACGAAGACGAAGCCTGCGAGGCGGAGCGCGCCCTTGCGGTCGCCGCGCCCCATCCGCAGGTTGTGACGCGCGAGCAGCGCTGCGCCCAGAAGGATCATGAAGAAGATGACGATGGCCGAAGCCTGCGCGACGCGTGCGGCGGGGCCTTCCGCCGCCTGCTCTTCGCGCGCGGGGCGGTTCCAGGGGTTGACGATCTGGAAGTTGACGAGCTTGCCCTGGTAGGCTGCGGCTTCCACGCGGATGGGGTTGTCGGGCTGGCCGGGCTGCGTGCCCTCCCACGCCGCGCGCTCGTCGAAAGGCTGCTGCGGAGTCCACTGCGGCGCGGTCGGCTTGAAGGACGAAAGGTCGAGGCCCGCCTCGGCGAAAGCGCGCGACCAGTCGAAGCCTTGCGCGCCCTGAGTCTCGACTGTCTGCGGCGGCGTCCCGTTGAAGCCGATCATCCTCCCCGAGCCGTCGAGCGAGACGCTCGCCATCCCCGCGACGGCGCGCGGCGGATCGAGCTGCGTAATCTCCTCCCGATTGAACGGCAAGAGGTAGCGCGGGCTTTGCCTGTACCAGAAGACGAGCGCCACGGGCCGGCCCGCCTTCAGCCTGTCCCAACGGTTCGGCGACTTATCGTGCTCCCTGACGTACTTCAAGTATTCGCTCTGGACGAAGAAGCCGTAGGCCGAGTCGGTCGCCGCGTCGTAGTCGAACCTGCGCGCCACCTCCGCGCCGCGCTCCTTCAAACCCTGCACGGACTTCTCCAAAGGCACGCGCCGGTGCAGAAGCGCCTTGTCCGAGAGCCAGAGCGCGAGGACGAGCGCGGCGAGCGTCGCGGCCAGGAGCGAGACGGCGACCACGGGACGGAGACTTCCCTGCTTCGGCGCGGCGGCGACCATCTCCGGCGAAGGCGTCTCGCCCGCGGCGAGAGCGGCGGCCAGAGGGTCTCCGCCGGGCAGTGCCGCCGCGACTTCGAGCGCCGTGGCCGGGCGGTCTTTCGGGTCGGGTGCGAGGCAGCGCTCGATGACGCGCTCGACGAGCGGGTCTAAGTCCTTGACGACCGACGAAGGGCTTTCCGGGAAAGACTCGGACTTTCGCAGACGCAGGAGGTCTGTCAGCGTCGAGGCCGAGAAAGCCTTCCGGCCCGTGAAGATTTCGTAGAGGACGAGGCCGAGCGAGTAGATGTCGCTGCGCGCGGTCAGCTCGCGCCCCGCGAGCTGTTCGGGCGACATGTATTCGGGCGTGCCTTCGAGCGCCGCGCCCCCACCGAACTCCTCCATCAGACCGGCCAGACCGAAGTCCGTGATGCGCACGTCGCCCTTCTCGTCAATCATGACGTTGCCGGGCTTGAGGTCGCGGTGGACGACGCCCACGTCGTGCGCCGCCGCGAGGCCCGCGCAGAGCTGTCGCGCGATGGCGAGAGCCTTGTCGGCGGGCAGCCGCCCGAAGCGCTTCAAGACCGAAGACAGCTCCTCGCCGCGGACGAACTCCATCAGGATGAAGTGCCAGCCCTGATACTCGATGATGTTGTAGACGCGGCAGACGTTGCGGTGAGAAATCTGGCGCGCGATCCTCACCTCTCGGTGGAAGCGCGCGAGCGCCGCGCCGTCCTTCGCCAGAGACTCCGGCAGGAACTTCAGCGCCACGGGCTGTTCGAGTTTCAGGTCTTCGGCGCGGTAGACCTCGCCCATGCCGCCGCGGCCCAACAGCCCGACGATGCGGTACTGGCCGCCGATGATCGTGCCTGAGACGAAGCGCGCGCGGTCGAGCGAGTCGGAGCTTACGCCCGACCTGTCCGAGTGAGTCGAAGTCCTGCCGCTCGCGGCGGAGTCGCCTTCGGGGCGCGGCTTCGAGGTCTCCGGCAGGATGCGCGTCTTCGCGTCGGAAGAGTCCGCGGCCTTCTGAGAGTCATCCGCAGAGTCCTCGACCATCGCGCCGCAAGAAGGGCACGACAAGCTGTCCTCGGCGATCTCCGACGTGCAGGAAATACACCTCATGCGCGGTGAATTGTAACACCTCCGCGGTCGTCCGGCGTTGAAGGCGCGCGCGTCTCGGCTCGCCCTCACAAGGCTTTAATTACGCTCGCCCCGGCCAAAAGTTTAAAGCGTCGCCGAGCGCGCCGCGGACTCTCATTGACTGGCAGGCGGATTTGACTTAATACTCTTCACCCGGCCCTGAGCAGACGGGCGGCGGACGCCGCCGTTTCTCTTCGCCCTTCCGAATCTGACCGAGAGGGAACACCTGACGATGAAACGCTGTCCGACATGCAACCGAACCTTCGACGACCCGGCGCTCGCCTTCTGCACAGCCGACGGGACTCCGCTCGTGGCCGACGCGCCGGCCTACCAGCAGCCCCCGCCACAGCAGCCGCAGCAGCCGCAATACCAGCCCGCGGGACAGCAGTTCTACCCCCAGCCCCCGCCGCAGATGAGCTTCGGCCAGCAGCCCGCCGGTCGCAGCGCGGGCTTCGCCAAGACCGCGTTCATACTCGGCCTCATCAGCCTCTTCCTCTTCCTGGTGGCGATGCTGCGAATGTTGATGAGGTGGGCGGCGTTCCGCTACAGCGCCTCGACGCCGACGGACGTCGCCTTCTGGGCGACGTGCGTCATCGGCTTCCTGCTGCTCCTGCTCGCCATGCTGCTCGGACTGATCGGCCTCATCCAGTCCTTCCGAAACCCCGCGCGCTACGGCGGCAAGGCGCTCGCCTTCCTCGGCCCGTTCCTCGGCGTCCTGGCCGCGGTCATCACCCTCTCGGTCTTCTCCTACGCGCGCATGAAGGCCCCCTCGCAGGTTTACACTTACAACACGAACACCTACTCGAACTCCAACACTTACTCTTCAAACTCCAACTCCTACTCTTCCAACAGCAACGCCTCGAAGCCGTCCTCGTCCGCGATGACGGACGACGAGAGGTACAAGCTTTTCTTCGCGGCGTCGAAGACCGGCGACAAGCAGTTGGCCCTCCGCGCTTTCCAGAAGATCGGCATCGTAGACCAGAGCGGCATGCCGACCTCGGAGTACAAATCGTTCCTCACAGGCTCCTTCGCCTGGGCCTTAAAGAACACAGACTTCATCCAGACGACGATCCCCACGGCTGACAAGGCCAAGGATTACGTCAACTCCCACATGTGAGGGACGAGCCGCGCGTGCGCGACCTCGACGAAGTTTTCGCAGAGCTGGCACGCTCCGACTTCCGCCGCCGCTTCCGACTGCGCGGCAAGGAGCTTGATTACCTGCGCGCCAAAGGTCTGTCGCTCGTCCTCCGGCACGCCGCCGACTTCATCGAGAAGCGGCTCGCGCCCGCCGAGCCTGCGAACGACGGGCGGCAGACGCCGACACGTAACCATCCCGCCTTCGTCGCGCAGCACGCGACCGCAACCTGCTGCCGCACCTGCCTGCAAAAGTGGCACCGGATTCCGAAGGGGCGTGAGCTAAGTGACGAAGAGAAGCGTTACGTCCTCACCGTTCTTGAAAGATGGCTCTCCAAACAGGAGCGCGGCGAAAGTAAGGGTGAAGAGGAATTGAGTCATTGAATCATTGGTTCATTGAGTCAATCACTCAATGAACCAATGATTCAATGACTCAATAAATCTCTTATTCATCCTTCATCCTTCCGCCTTCATCCTTGCTTTTACTTCTCCGTCGGCCTTTTGAACTGTCCTGACTGTTCGGCGTCTTCGGCCTGCTCGGCGGAGGTCTGCGGGTGCTCCTTCGCGCCGGAGGACTCGGCGCGCGAGATGTTGATGGCGGAGCGTATGAGCGCGAGATGGGAGAAGCCCTGCGGATAGTTGCCGAGCAGCTCGTCGTTCACGGGGTCAATCTCTTCGGAGAGCAGGCCGAGGTCGCTCGCGTAGCCGACGACCTTCTCGAACAGTTCCCTCGCCTCGTCAACCCGGCCCTGTAGCGCGAGGTTGTCAACGAGCCAGAAGCTACAGAGCGCGAACGTGCCCTCGCCGCCGGGCAGACCGTCCTCGTTCAGATAACGGTAGACCAGCCCGTGCGAGGTCAGACGCTCGCGCACGCGCTCGACCGTCGACTTCACACGCGCGTCGGTCGGCGGCAGGAATCCGGTCTGCGGGATGATGAGCGCGCTGGCGTCGAGCGCCTCGCCGCCAAGGTACTGCGTGAACGCGCCGACGCGCTCGTTGTAGCCCTCAGTGAGAATCTTCTCGCGGATCGCGTCGCGCTCCCTCTCCCACCGGGAGACGTCCGCCCGCGGCCGACGACGCCCGGCGAGTCGCACCGCGCGGTCGAGCGCAACCCAGCAGAGCAGCTTCGAGTAGAGGAAGTGGCGCAGCCCTCCGCGCACTTCCCAGATGCCGCTATCGGGCTTGCGCCAGCCCTCGACCGTGCGCTCGGCCATGAACTGTATGTCGTCCCACCAGGAGTCGGGGATCGGGCGGCGCGCGCGCTCGTGATAGAGGTAGACGGCGTCGAGGACTTCGCCGTAAACATCGAGCTGCGTCTGGTCGTAGGCGGCGTTTCCGACGCGCACGGGGCGCGAGCCGCGGTAGCCTTCGAGGTCTTCGAGAAGCTGTTCGGGCAGGAAGGACTTGCCGTCAATCGTGTACATGGTCTGCAAGTGATGACGGCGCGGGATGGCGAGCGCGTCGAGCCAGCCGAAGAAGTCTTCGGCCTCCTCGTGGTA
Organism: Acidobacteriota bacterium; assembly: GCA_030914105.1. GTDB lineage: Bacteria > Acidobacteriota > Blastocatellia > Pyrinomonadales > Pyrinomonadaceae > QHXN01. The sequence continues at coordinate 2,781 of JALZHC010000029.1, read as the reverse complement.
GCCCAGAAGCATCATCGCGTAGAGAATGAGCGATGAGTCGCGCAGCCACGTGAAGCGGTAGTCCCAGTTGCGCACGCCGCCGACCTCTTCGGGCAGAGACGTGGTCGGCGCGGCGACGAGCGCGCCCGTCGGCTCGTAGGTCAAAAGCTTGAGGACGAGCGCGCTGCGGCGCACCTGCTCGCTGTAAGGCCCCTCGTAGCGGCAAGCGTGCCACCACTCCTCCCAGTAGCTCAGAGTTTTTTTAAGCTCGTCGTCGCACTCCGCGCGCGGCGGGCGGACGGTTTGCGGGTCAACGTCCGGAAAGTAGTTCAGCGCGACCCAGACGCGCTCGCCCTCTCTGACCCGGAAGCGACCGACGAGCGCGCCCGACTCTTCGCGGCGCAGGCGTGCCGCGCACGAGAGCGTCACGGCCTCACGCCCGGCTGAGGCGACCGCGCCGCCCTCGCAAGGCGAGAGGGAGGTTTCGGCGCGCGCGTAGTCGAAGGTCGGGCGGAAGGAGACCTCCATCTCGACCGAGCCGGCGAGTCCTTCGACGAGGCGCAGGATGCGTTCGCTCGGCGCGATGTCCTCGCCGCGGTGGCTCTCGGTCAGGCGCTCGACCGGCATGAAGTCGGTGAGGCGCACGCTTCCCCCTTCGGTCTTGAACTCGGCGGCGAGCACGTTCGTCGTGCCGACGTAGGAGCGCGTCGTCTCGTACTCGTCGGTCGGGCAGAGCTGCGACCAGCCGCCCCGGCGCGCGTCGAGCAGTCGGCAGAAGACCGCAGGGCTGTCGAAGCGCGGCCAGCAGCACCAGTCAATCGAGCCGTCCTTCGCCACGAGCGCCGCCGTGTGCGCGTCGCCGATGAGCGCGTAGTCGCGGACGGGCCGGTAACCCCTCTCTTTCCCTTTCGTCATAAGCTCCCTTTGACGAATGTAGTAACACACCTCCGCGAGTCTGTGCCAGACTCGCGGGTGAAAACCGTGGAAGAAGCGAGGCCCGCCCGACGAATCGGGGCGGGCCTTGCGCGGCAGGCGGCGGGACGGCTGGAAATTTTTATGACGGACGGATGACGCGGTAGTGCGAGTCGTCGGGCCGCCAATCGGCGCGCGAGATCGAGTAGCGGACGCAGCTATAGCCGTGGTAGCTGCCGTCGCTGACGAACCTCATCTTCAGACGCTCCATGACGCGGCGCGACTTCAGGTTCTCCGGGCGCGTGAGCGCGGCGATGGAGGCGAGACCGAGTTGCTCGAAGCCGTAGCGCAGGCAGGCCGCGCCCGCCTCGGTCGCCAGCCCCTTGCCCCACTCGGACTTCGCCAGAAGGTAGGCCAGCTCGATGCCGATCTCCTCGCTCCCCAGCCCGAAGCCGCAGTAGCCGACGAGCGCGCCGCTCTCCTTCAAGGTGAGCGCCCACCTGCCGAAGCCGCGGCGTTGGAAGGCGCTGATGATGGCCGCGAGGTTCCTTCCCGTCTCGGCGCGCGAGAGCGGATGGCCGTCGCCGATGAAGCGCATCACCTCGGCGTCGCGCGCGATGGCGTGCAGGCCGTCGAGGTCTGCGGGCGTGAACATGCGCAGGAGCAGGCGCGCTGTCTCCAGTTGGTCGTCGGCACCGTAGCCGGCAGTCTGCCCTGCGCCCGTAAAATGCCCCGCCTGTTCTCCCGCTTGACTGAGTGAGGCAACCATCGTTCCCCCTTTTCCCCTCATGCCGCGAGGGTCTGTGCGTCCACTTCTTCCCGCGCCGAAAGAAGGCTTGCGAAACCGTCCTTCAGCAATAGCTCAATCGCCTGTCCCGCGGCCACCGGCTTCGAGAAGAGATAGCCCTGGCCGTAGCCGCACTCCAGATCGCTCAGGTGCCGCAACTGCTCGCGCGTCTCCACGCCCTCGGCCACGACGTTCATGTCGAGGCTGCGCGCGAGCGTGACGATGGTGCGGACGATCTCTGCGTTCTCCGTGTTGTCCATCATCTGCGTGACGAAGGAGCGGTCAATCTTGAGCGTGTCAATCGGGAAGCGGTGCAGGTAGGAGAGAGAAGAGTAGCCCGTCCCGAAGTCGTCTATCGAGAGTCCGACGCCGAGGTCTCTGAGCTGCGTCAGCATCCCGATGGCCGTGTCGATGTTTTCGGCGACCATGCTCTCGGTGATCTCCAGCTTGAGGCAGCCGGGTTTCAGCCCCGCCTCGCGCAGCGCCGCCGAGACCTGCTCGATGAGGTCGGCCTGCGAGAACTGCCGGCCCGAAAGGTTGACGCTCATCGTCACCGACTCGCTGATGCCGTAGAACTTCTGCCACTCGCGCATCTGCCGGCACGCCTCGCCCAAGACCCACTGGCCGAGCGGGATGATGAGGCCGGTCTCCTCCGCCACGGGGATGAACTCCGAAGGCACGACCAGCCCGCGCTCCGGGTGACGCCAGCGCACCAGCGCCTCGAAGCTGCAAACCTTGCCCGTCTCCAGAGAGACGATGGGCTGGTAGTTGAGGAAGAACTCCTTGCGCGTGATGGCGCGCCGGAGGTCGGTTTCGATTTGCAGAAGCTCCATCGCGCGGTCGTGCATGCCCTTGTCGAAAACGACGTGGCGCTTCTTGCCGAGCAGCTTGGCGCGGTACATGGCGGTGTCTGCGTCGCGCAGGAGGTCTTCGGCGCGCTCGTAGCCCGTGGTCGAAAGCGCGATGCCGATGCTGACGGTGCTGAAGACCTCGTGGCCGCCGATGTTGAAGGGCTGGGAGACGGCCTCCTGCACGCGGCGCGCGACCTCGATGGCGTCCTCGGTCTCGGCGAGGTCTTCCAGAAGTATGGTGAACTCGTCGCC
>JALZHC010000876.1 GCA_030914105.1 Acidobacteriota bacterium | reverse complement strand
CGCGACGCGGCGTCGGCAGACCTCTGGCCGAAGGCCGCGCGCCGCGCGCGCAGCGCGAAGAAGCCCGTCTCCTGAAACTCGATGGAGAGGAAGAAGGCCGCAGAGACGTTGACGCGCCGCACCTCGCGGCACTGCGCGTCCGCGCCGCAGTTGTTAATCTGGCCCGCCCAGAACTGGAGGCCCGACGCGTCAGGCTCGCGCGAGAGGAAGTCGTGGTAATGCTGGCGGACGAAGAACTGCGAGTCGTCAATGGGGTTCGTGGAAGGCGCGGCTGTGTCGTTGTCTTTAATCGTCAGCGTGGCCGTGTCGCGGAAAGGGATGTCAGCGCCGCCCAGCGGCCCGGAGAGGCTGAGACGCACGGTCTCGTCGCCCTCGACCAGAGCGTCGTCGGTGATGAGGACGCTGAAGGTCTTCGAGGTCTCGCCCGAAGCGAAGTGGAGCGTGCCGGAGGCCGCGCCGTAGTCGGAGCGCTCGGAGGCTGTGCCGTCAGAGGTCGAGTAGTCAACGCTCGTGTCGCCCGGCGCGAGGTCGCCCGAACGCGTCACGGTGATGTTGATTTGGCCGTCGCCCTCGTTGACGTTGAAGGCGTCGGCGGCGAAGCCGAAGTGGACGGGCGCGTCAGGCTCGAGCGCGCCGATGGTGATGACGGGGCGCGTGAGGCGCGAAAAGCCGGGGCCGCGCTGATCGTTCGTGAGGTTGAACGGCGGGAAGAGGACTGTGCCCTGGCCCGCTTCGAGGGCGGGGCTGCCGGGCCAAGGGCGATGAGTCTTGGTCGGCCCGCCGTTGTAGGCGAGCGGGCCGAGCCGCGCGTTGATGGGCGAGGTGGCAGTCCCGGCGAAGGTGTCGCAGGTCGCGCCGGGGAAACAGGCGGGGAAGCTCGACTCCGCGCCGTCGTTCCTGCCGATGAGGTTGCGCCCCTGCGAGTCGAAGGTTCCGGAAACGTCAAAGCCGGCGGAAGTCGCCGCGTCGCCGCCGACAAGGTTGCCCGCGATGATCGTGTCGAGCGGCCTGGCCGTGCCGGAAGAGACGTTGACGCCGCCGCCCCTGGCCGGGCCGAGCTGGCTGAACGCGACCGAGCCGGCGTAGTTGAGTGTGATCGTGCAGCACGTCAGGGTCAGCGCGCCCTGACTGTTGATGCCGCCGCCAAGGGCCTGTCCGTTCGGCAGTGCCGTGCCGCTTCCTCCGAACGCGGAGTTGCTGCTGACGGTGCTGTTGGTGAGCGTCAGAGTGCCGAGGTTGTTAAGGCCGCCGCCTGAGCCGTTGGCACCGGCGGGAATGCCCGGCCCTCCGCGCGCGAGGTTATTGTTGACGGTGCTCTCCGTCAACGCGCAGGTGGCGGCGGCTTCGTTATTAATGCCGCCGCCGCCGCCCTTGCCGCCGACATCGCCGCCTCCGCCGGTGGCCGTGTTATCGCTGACCGTGGCCTGCACGAGCGTCAGCGCGCCGGAGTTCTCTACGCCGCCGCCGTTGCCGGGGCCACCCCCCAGGCCCTCGGAGCTGACGCCACGGCCTGCGGCTGTGTTGCCGCTGACGATGCTGTTGATGATGTCGAGGGAGCCGGCGTTGAGTATGCCGCCGCCCGACGCGCCGCCGCCGGAGCCGTGCACGGTGCTGCCGCCCTGAGCCTTGTTGCCGCTGACGGCGCTGTTCACAAGCGTCAGCTTGCCGGCGGCCTGATTGCGTATGCCGCCTCCGCCGGCGTCGCCGCCGGCGGGCGTGCCGCCTCCGCCGATGGCCGTGTTGTTGCTGACGGTGCAGTCGTTCAACGTCGTCGTGCCGGAGTTGTCTATGCCGCCGCCGAAGCCCGAGCTTCCGCGATTGCCGACGGTGCTCGACCCGCCCACGCTTTGGCCGCCGCTGATTGTGCATGCCGTCAGCGTGAGCGTGCCGGCGTTGAGAATGTCGCCGCCATTGCCGTCGGTGGCGGGCCTGTCCCTTATGCCTTCCAGGCCGAAGAACGTGCCGTCGCGGATCGTCAGGCCGGAGATTTGGACGTTCGCATCCGAGGTGACGCGGAAGACTCGGCTCTGGTTGCCGCCGCTGACCGAGAGCGCCGACGCGCCCGGCCCGACGATTGACAGGCTCTTGTCTATCACAAGCTCGCCGCTCGTCAGCGTAATCATGCTGCCCTGGACGAGGTCGAAGCTGATCGTGTCTCCGGGCACGGCGTCGGCAATCGCCTGGCGCAGAGTCCCGAAGCCGCTGTCCTCGGCGTTAACGACCAGCCTGCTTCCCGCCGGCAGCGACGCCGCGAACTTCGCCGCAAACCTCCCGCCGCGGCCCGACGCGCGCGGCCCGCCCGCAAGCCCGACGC
>JALZHC010000295.1 GCA_030914105.1 Acidobacteriota bacterium | reverse complement strand
CGCCCGCGCCGAGCGGCGCGACGCCGACCGGCACGACGCCCGCTGCCCCGGTCGCCTCTCACAGCCCCGCAGGCGTGCAGCGCCCGCCCGCGGCTGTGAGCCGTCGGAGCACGAAGGCCGGCAGGCAGAGCGCGAGCCGCGGCTCGCCCAGAAAGGGGCTGAGGGTTCAGGTCTCAACGCGCACGCGTTCGCGTCGCGCGAGGGAAAGAGAGAGGTGGCGGCAGGTCGCAGGAAGCGTAAAGCGGCGGCGGGCCGCGGAGAAAGAGAGGTGGCGGCAGGCCGCTTTGGTCGCGCGCGGCGCGCGCGGTTTCTCGCCGTGAAAGTTTCGCGCTATCATACGACGTAAAGCCCTTTGAGGAGGAAGCACACATGCAGTCAACCCGCGCGAGGTTTTTAGTCGCGCTGCTCGCGGCGCTCTGCCTGCTCGCCTTCGCCGCGGCCTGCTCGAAGAACGCCGACGACATGGAGGACGCCGCGGACTCCGGAGGCGACGAGTCTGCGGACGTGGCGACCACGCCTTACAAGCCGAGCGGACAGGAAGGCTCGCTCGTCGGCACGATCAACTTCCAGGGTGCCGCGCCCGCGCCGAAGCCCATCAGCATGGATCAAGACCCCGTGTGCTCCTCCTCGAACCCGAACGCCGCGGCGGAAGACCTCGTCGTCAACGGCGACAAGGTGCAGAACGTCTTCGTCTACATCAAGGAAGGGAAGACCGACAAGGGAGCGAACCTCGCGGGCTTCTCCTTCGACCCGCCCTCGACGCCCGTCACGCTCGACCAGCACGGCTGCCACTACGTCCCGCACGTCCTCGGCATACAGACCAAGCAGCCCTTCCAGGTCGTAAACAGTGATGCCACCTCGCACAACGTCAACGTGCAGGCCGCGAAGAACGAGAAGTTCAATCAGGGCCAGGGGCCGGGCGCGGCCCCGATTGACAAGAAGTTCCAGCGCGCCGAAGTGCTCATCCCGGTCAAGTGCAACCAGCATCCCTGGATGAAGGCTTACATCGGCGTCATGTCGAACCCGTTTTACGCCGTCAGCGGCAAGGACGGGCACTTCGAGATCAGGGGCGTGCCGCCGGGCACTTACACGGTCGTCGCCTGGCACGAGAAGTACCCGCAAGGGTTGACGCAGACCGTCACCGTCGGCCCTTCGGAGAACAAGGAGCTGAACTTCAGCTTCAACGCGCAGCAGCTCACAGCCGAATCGGTCGAGGGCGGCGCGCTCAAGGTTCTCCCGGCCATCGAGTTCCCGATGCTCGGCATGGACATGGGGAATCAGTGAAACAGTCCGAGGGGCTTTCGCCGGAGGGGAACGGGCGTTAATCAATGAAGGAGTTCGTACTCGATTCCGAGGTGCCGGTCGTCGGCGAGGCGGCGCGGCCCGCGTTGCGCGAGAAGCTGGCGGCCTTCGTCGAGCTGACGAAGCCGCGCATCACCTTCCTCATCGTGCTCACTTCAGCCGCGGGCTTCTGCCTCGGCTCGAAGGGGCAGACCGACTACCTCACGCTCTCGCACGCGCTCTTCGGCATCGCGCTGCTCTCTTCCGGCATTGCCACGCTCAACCAGTACATGGAGCGCGAGCTTGACGCGCGCATGCGCCGCACGCTCTCGCGCCCGCTCCCGACGGCGAAGCTAAGCCCCGCGCAGGCGCTCGCCTTCGGCGTCGCCTTGACGGTGCTCGCCGAAGTCTACCTCGCCGTCTTCACCAATCTTTTAACCGCGGCCTTCGGCGTCTCGGTCATCGTCGGCTACCTCTTCTGCTACACGCCGCTCAAGACGCGCAGCAGTGTCTCGACAATCGTCGGAGCCTTCCCCGGCGCGATGCCGCCCTTGATGGGCTGGACGGCGGCGACCGGCCACGCGGGAATGGAAGCCTGGGCGCTCTTCGCCATCCTCTTCGCGTGGCAGTTTCCGCACTTCCTCGCCATCGCCTGGATGTACCGCGAGGACTACGCGCGCGCAGGCATTCTGATGCTGCCCGTCGTGGAGCCGGACGGGCGTCTGACCGCCCAGCAGATAGTCATCTGGACGCTTTTGCTCGTCCCCGTCAGCCTCTTCCCGGCGGCATTGGGGACGACGGGGCAGGTCTACTTCTACGGCGCTTTTCTGCTCGGCCTGCTCTTCCTGGCCGCGAGCCTGTACGCGGCCTTCTCCAACTCGCGCCGCGGCGCGCGCAGGCTGCTGCTCGCATCCGTTCTCTACCTGCCCGTCCTGTTCGGGCTGATGGTCTTTAACAAGTAGTCAGGAGACAGTAGTCAGGAGCCAGTAGACGCTGCGGCGTCGCGGGAGTTTGCGCCGGCATCTGACTGCGCGGGGAGGAGTTTCTTCTACTGACTACTGGCTCCTGTCTACTGACTACTTCTTCGGAGGCTCTCATGGGTCGTGCGCTGGCCGCCTTCATCTGGGTGATGACGATCCTGTCGGTGTGGATGTTCCTGAGCGGACGTTGGTGGTTCCCCGCCTCGATCTCCGAGCACGGCCCCGCCTACGACGCGCAGTTCCGCCTGACCATCGTGGTCGTCGGACTGGCCTTCGCCTCGGCGCAGATCGCGCTCGGCTACACGCTCTGGCGCTTCCGCGACACCGGCGGCGGCACGCGCGCCGTCTACACGCACGGCAGCAACCGCATGGAGATGATCTGGACGATTGTCACCGCGCTCATCTTCATCTCCCTCGCGCTGCTCGGACAGCGTGTCTGGTGGAACCTGCACATGCAGCCCGCCCCGCCCGACTCGGCCCACGTGCGCGTGTTGGCGCAGCAGTTCCAGTGGAACTTCCAGTACGCGGGCGCGGACGGCAAGTTCGGACGCACAGACCCGCGTAAGATCAGCGACGAGTCTTTGAACTACGTGGGCCTCGACGAGGCAGACCCGGCGGCCAAAGACGACGCCGTCGTGCAGACTTTAGTCGTCGAAGTCAACCACCCCGTCGAGCTGATTCTGATGTCGCGCGACGTGATTCACAGCTTCTGGGTTCCGCAGCTCCGTTACAAACAGGACGCCGTGCCGGGCCTGGAAATCCCGATTCACTTCACGCCGAACACTACGGGCCGCTACGAGATCGCCTGCGCCGAGCTGTGCGGCCAGCAGCACTACAAGATGCGCAGCTACATGCTCGTCCTGCCGTCGGACGAGTACCGCTCGGTCGTCGCGCTCCCGCAGGCGCAGTTCCAGGCGCGCGTCACGGAGCTTTATAAGAAGTATCCCGTCCCGAACTACTAAACATTACTTGAGCGCGCACGCCGCTCGGCGTGTGCGAGGAGCGTCGAGATGGCAGAATCCGACATCCCCGTAGAGGCCCAGAGCGCGCAGGAGCACGCGACCGGGCACGAGGCAGGGCACGGCGCGCTCGTGCACCACCACGGCCCGCCGACGAACTTCATACGCAAGTACATCTTCAGCATTGACCACAAGGTCATCGGCATCCAGTACCTTCTGCTCGCGCTCTTCAGTGTCTTCCTCGGCATGCTGATGTCCATCCTCATGCGGATGAAGATGACCTGGCCGGATCACGCGTGGCCGCTGTTGGGGAAGCTCTTCGGCGAGGGTGCGCCGGGCGGGGTGATTACGCCGGAGCTGTACCTGTCTCTGGTCACAATGCACGGCACGATGATGGTCTTCTTCGTGCTGACGACCGCGCCGCAGGGCGGCTTCGGAAACTACTTCCTGCCCATCCAGATCGGCGCGGAGGACATGGCCTTTCCAGTCCTCAACATGCTCTCGTTCTGGGTGACGTTCCTCGGCCTCTGTGTTCTGTGCGCGGCCATCTTCGCTTCGGGCGGCGCGGTCATCGGCCCGACCGGCGGCTGGACGGGCTACGCCCCCTTAAGCGCCATCGGCCACCTCCTGAACGTGCCCGGACAGGGGGCGGGACTGAACCTTTGGGTCAGTAGCATCGCGCTCTTCTGCGTCGCCTCGCTGCTCGGCGCTTTGAACTTCATCACGACGCTTCTGAATCTGCGCACGCGCGGGATGTCGCTCATGCGCATGCCGCTCACCTGCTGGGCCTGGTTCACGACCGCCGTGCTCGCGCTGCTCTCGTTCCCCGTCCTTCTGGCCGCCGCCGTGCTGCTCCTTCTCGACCACAACGCCGGCACAAGCTTCTTCGTCCCCGCCGGCCTCTCCGACGGCAAGACCGTCATCGACCACGCGGGCGGCTCGCCGATACTCTGGCAGCACCTCTTCTGGTTCTTCGGACACCCGGAAGTCTACATCGCCATCCTTCCGGGCATGGGCGCGACCTCGCACATCCTTTCCACCTTCGCGCGCAAGCCGGTCTTCGGCTACCGCGCGATGGTCTTCGCGATGTTCGCCATTGGGCTGCTGGGCTTCTTCGTCTGGGGCCACCACATGTTCATTTCGGGGATGAGCCCCTACACGGGCATGGCCTTCTCCGTCCTCACGCTCTCCATCGGCGTGCCCTCGGCGATTAAGACCTTCAACTGGCTCGGCACGCTCTGGGGCGGGCGCATCAGATTTACGACGCCGATGCTGTTTGCCATCGGCTTCGTCTCGCTCTTCGTCGCGGGCGGCATAACGGGGCTCGTCCTCGGCCAGAGCACGCTCGACCTCTCGATGCACGACACCTACTTCGTGCTCGCGCACTTCCACCTCGTGATGGGCGTCGCCGCCATCTTCGGCATGTTCGCCGGCACCTACTTCTGGTTCCCGAAGATGTTCGGGCGGATGATGAACGAGACTTTGGGGAAGATTCACTTCTGGCCGACGATTATCGGCGTCTACTCCATCTTCATCCCGATGCACCTGATGGGCATCGTCGGCCTGCCGCGCCGCTACTCGCAGTTCTACGAGATCGTCAACGGCAAGCTGGAGTTCATCTACCACTTCAACCAGCCGACCTACCCGCTCATCCACTTCGTCACCTGGGCGGCCATCATCACCGTCGCAGCGCAGGCGCTCTTCATCTTCAACTTCTTCTGGAGCATGTTCAAAGGCAAGAAGGCTTCGGAGAACCCCTGGGAGGCGACCACGCTTGAGTGGGTGACTTCGTCGCCGCCGCCCTTCGACAACTTCGCTGGCAAAGTCCCCGACGTCTACCGCGGCGCTTACGAATACGGCGTGCCCGGAGCGCCCGACGACTACGTTTTGCAGAGCACGCCCAACGAGACCGAGGAGAACGTCGCGGCGAGCGCGGGCACGGTACAAGGAAAGGGCGATGGACACAACGGCCACGGTTAGCAGCGAGGGCACGCGCACCGAGTCGGCGCTCGACATCGCGGCGTCGCGGCGTCGCGGCGGGCGGGGCGGGCGCGGCAACGGCAAGGGGCCGAACGGCGGAGGCCCCGGAGGCCCCGGCGGCGGAGGCGACGACCGTCGCGGCTTCTCTCCCGACCGCTATCGCATCGGGGTGCTGGTCGGCATCGCCTCGATCCTGATGATGTTCACGGCGCTCGCGAGCGCCTACATCGTCCGCTCCGGCATGACGACTTCCGTGGACTGGCACGGCGGCCAGATACCCTCGTTCGTCTACGTGAGCACGGCCCTCATCATCGTCAGCAGCCTGACGTTCACGCGCGCC
>JALZHC010000875.1 GCA_030914105.1 Acidobacteriota bacterium | reverse complement strand
CATAAAAGTACCGCGAGCGGTAGCGAGCGGGTCACGGCTGCAAAGTGAAGGCCGTATGTTGAAACTAAATACCCGCGAGGCTTCCGCTCGCGGTACTGTTGTCGCCCGGACTGATTTGGCCTGGGATGTTAACAAAGGATTTCCGATGAAACGCATCCTGGTAGTTGACGACGACAAGGCTTCGTGCGAGCTGCTGCGCGAGATTTTCGGGGCGCAGGGGTGGGCGACGGAGACGGCGACGACGCCGGAGGCCGCGCTCGCCCTCGCCGCGCAAGCGGGCTTCGACCTCGTCGTCAGCGACATCAACCTCGAAGCCGAGCAGTCGGGCCTCGACATCCTGCGCTCTCTGCGCGGCGCGTGCCCCGTCATCCTTGTCACCGGCTTCGGCACGCTCGACGCGGCGGTCGAGGCTTCGCGCGAGGGCGCGTGGGACTTCATCTCGAAGCCTTTCAAGGTCGAGGAGGTCGTCGCCACAGTCAGGCGGGCGCTGGAGCGCGGGCGCGACGAGGAGGGCACGGCCAAGGGCGTGGACGGCGCGGAGGCGACGACGGAAAAACTCTCTTCGCGCTACGAGCGGGCGGGGCTGACGGGCCGCGCGCCCGCGATGATCGAACTCTACAAAGAGATCGCGCGCGTCGCGCCGTCGCGCGCGACCGTGCTCATCGTCGGCGAGTCGGGCACGGGCAAGGAGCTGGTCGCGCGCTCGATCCACAAGCACAGCCCGCGCAGCAGTCGCCCCTTCATCCCCGTCAACTGCGGCGCGCTTACCGAGACGCTTCTGGAGTCGGAACTGTTCGGCTACGTCCGCGGAGCCTTCACCGGCGCGACCGCCGACCGCAAAGGTCTGTGGGAAGAAGCCGAGGGCGGCACGCTCTTTCTCGACGAGATCGGCGAGACGAGCCAGGCCATGCAGGTGAAACTTTTGCGCGCGCTTCAGGAGGGAGAGATTCGCCGCGTCGGCTCGACCCGGCCCGTCATCGTTGACGCGCGCGTCTTGTCGGCGACCAACCGCGACCTCGAACGTGAAGTGAAGGCCGGGCGCTTCCGCGAAGACCTCTTCTACCGTCTGGGCGTCGTCAACTTACGCGTGCCGCCTTTGCGCGAGCGACGCAGCGACATCCCGCTCCTCGCCGAACGCTTCCTGCGCGCGGCCTCGGAGAACGCCGGACGCGCGCGGCTGCGTCTCTCGGAGGGCGCGCTCAACCGTCTGGTCTCTTACGACTGGCCGGGCAACGTCCGCGAGCTTGAGTCGGCGGTCGAGTACGCGGCCCTTCACGCGCGCGGCGCGGAGGTCGCGGCGGAAGACCTGCCGCCGAAGCTCCAGACGGCGGAGGTTCGGCAGGCCGCCTCGCGCTCACCGCTCGCCGCGCTCTACGAAGACCTGCCCTCGCTCGACGAGCTGGAGCGGCGCTACCTGCAACACGTCCTCGAAGCCACGGGCGGCAACCGCACGCGCACCGCCGAAATCCTCCGCATCGACCGACGCACGCTCTACCGCATGGCCGAGCGCTTCCAACTCAAGCTCGACGAGGAATAGGAAAGGGGTGTTGGGTTCCGGGTTCTGGGTTTGGTTTTCACCAACACCCGGAACCCAACATCCAACACCCCTTCTCAGTTCAGCGTTTCAGTAGTTGATGCGGTCGAGGTTCTTATCCAGCGCGACGAGCTGCCGGTGCGCGTCGTCGAACTGGCCGCGCTCGATGGCGCGCTGGACGGAGTCGAGTCCCTTGAGGGTCGCGGCCAGCTCGTCGCCGCGCGAACCCTTCTGCCGCCGCGCTTCGAGGGCACGGGCCGTGGCGTGACGCGCGCGCGTCAGCGCCAACAGCGCCGCCGCGCTCTGCCGCTTCTTCAGATAGACCTCGACCTCGGCGATGCGGTCGCCGGCCTGCTCGACCTCGGCGTCGCGCGGAGGCAGTGCCGGCGCGGCGACGTAAAAAGGTGTCGCCGCCGGCGGCGCGGGGCGCACGCCGGTCGTCACGGTCTCGACGACCGGCGCGGAGCGTCGCGTCGCGGCAGCCGCCCAGACCAGCAGCCCGCAACCGCCAGCCAGCAGCACGTACCAGACCGCCGAACGACCCATCCGCCAGCTCGCAGAGATTTCACCCCGACGCCCCATACTCCCGGCCCCGATTCTAGCCGACTGCGCGCCCGAAAAAAAGAAAGGGATGCAAAGAGCGGCTGCCTCCCCACTAACAATGCATCCCTTCCACCAGGCGCGAACGGGCCGCCCTGCCTTTTGCCGCCCGCCCGCACCTCGCACACCGCACAGGGCACTTAATTGATCGCCCCCTCAAGTGCCGCCCCGCCCACACCGGGG
>JALZHC010000874.1 GCA_030914105.1 Acidobacteriota bacterium | reverse complement strand
GTGTTGCCGATGTCGCGCAGGTTGTGGAGGAGCTTGATGAGGCGCTCGCTGTCGCGCGGGTGGAGGCCGATGCTCGGCTCGTCTAAGACGTAGAGCGCGCCGACGAGCGAGGAGCCGAGGTTGGTTGCGAGCTGTATGCGCTGCGCCTCGCCGCCGGAGAGCGTGGAGGCCAGGCGGTCGAGCGTGAGGTAGTCCAGCCCGACGTCAACTAAGAACTTGAGGCGGCGTCGAATCTCGAAGAGAACCTTGTCGGCGATGGCCGTCTGTTCGGGCGAGAGCGCGAGCGAGTCGAAGAAGGCGGCGGCCTCTTTGATCGAGAGCGCGCAGATTTCCGGAAGCGTCCGACCGCCGACGCGCACGTCTCTCGCCTCCTGCCTGAGTCGCCCTCCGCCGCAATCGGGGCAGAGCGTGTAGCCGCGGTATCTGGAGAGGAAGACGCGCACGTGCAGCTTATACTTCTTCGTCTCCAGCCACTCGAAGAAGCCGCGCACGCCGCCCCAGCCACTCTTACCCTCGACGACGGCGCGCTGCTGCTGCCGCGTCAACTCCTGAAAGGGAACGTCAAACGGAATCTTCTCCTGGCGGCAGAAGCGTCGAAGCTCCGTGCGCGCCCATTCGTACTGCGGCTTCGTCCACGGCTCGATTGCGCCCTCGGCGAGCGAGAGCTGCGGGTTCGGGATGACGAGGTCGAGGTCGAGGCCGATAGTGTTGCCGAAGCCCTGGCAGGTCGGGCACGCGCCGAAGGGGTTGTTGAAGCTAAAGAGGCGCGGTTCGGGCTGCGCGTAAATCGTCCCGTCGTACTTGCACTCGAAGCGCTCGGAGAATTTCAGCGAGCGCGGCTCGGCCTCGACCGTCTGCACGACGGCCTGCCCGTGCCCTTCGATGAAGCAGGTCTCGAAGGAATCAACCAGACGCTCGCGCACGTCGGCGCGCGCGACCAGACGGTCGACGAGCACAAAGACGCCCTCGAAGTCGCCGCGCGTGTAGTCGTCCGGCGAGCGCAGCTCTATCGTCTCGCCCGATGCGAACAGGCGCGTGAAGCCGCGCTGCATGAGGCTCATCACGTGCGCCGTCACCGCGCGCCGGTCGTGTGCGCCGGGCAGGGAAGTCTTCGCCTTGCCCACCTGCTTCTTCGTTTTCGATGAAGGCGTGCCGTTGCCGTTTCCTTCGGCGCGCAGTCCGGCTTCGGCGGGGAAGAGGACGTAGAAGCGCGTGCCTTCGGCGAGCGCGTCGAGGACTTCCTGCGCGGCTGATTCGGGCGAGTCCTTGTGCACTTCGCGCCCGCAGACGCGGCAGAAGGTCGTGCCGATGCGCGCGTAAAGCAGCCGCAGGTAGTCATAGACTTCGGTCTGCGTGCCGACGGTCGAGCGCGGGTTGCGCGTCGAGTTCTTCTGCCGGATGGCGATGGCCGGGGGGATGCCTAAGACCTCATCCACGTCCGGCTTGTCCATGCGTTCGAGGAACTGCCGGGCGTAGGCCGAGAGCGACTCGACGTAGCGGCGCTGCCCTTCGGCGTAGATCGTGTCGAAGGCAAGACTCGACTTGCCGGAGCCGGAGACGCCGGTCACGACCGTCAGCCGCTCGACGGGGATGGAGAAAGAGACGTTCTTCAGGTTGTTGACGCGCGCCCCGCGCACGATGATTGCTTCTTCACTCATGTATGAAAACAGACGCCGGGGCGCACAGTGAACTCCACGGCCCTTCGGCGAACCGAACATGATAACCTTTTTTTCGCTGCGGGCGAAACGGAGGCGAGACCTTATCTTTTCGGACAGGTTTCCTTCGTGACCTTCGCGAAATCCTCTGCGACCTCTGTGGTTAAATCAGGCTCACTTAACCACAGAGGGCACGAAGGTCTGCACGAAGGTCACAAAGGTTTCGGCGTTTGGCAATTCGGGCGTGAGGGTTCAGACTGTGGGCATGAAGAAGGTTCTGTTGGCTGTCGTGCTGCTGGCGTGGGGCGCGTTCACGTCGCCACTTCAGTTTCAGAAGACCGACGGGGGGAAGGGAGTTGCGGCGCGTCCGACCTCGACAGTCATCGACGCCGAGCAACTCCTCGAAGACCTGCGCATCCTTTCGGCGGACGCGATGGAGGGGCGCGGCGCGGGCACGAAGGGCGGCGCGTTGGCGCGCGCCTATATCGTCCGCCGCTTCGGCGACATCGGCGTGAAGCCGCTCTGGACTTCTTATGAACAGCCGTTCGACCTCTCGCCCGGCGATGACGGCAAGGCCCGGAAAGGCGCGAACGTCGTCGGCTACGTGCGCGGCAAGGCTCACCCCGAACGCTTCATCGTCGTCACGGCTCACTATGACCACC
>JALZHC010000873.1 GCA_030914105.1 Acidobacteriota bacterium | reverse complement strand
CGCGCGTTGTCGAGAGGCGCGCGAGGCCGTGCGCGAAGCGTGGAGCGGAGTCGCGTCCCGCGCTCAAAAGGTCTCCGACCAGCGGCGCTTGCGGAATTTATCTTCCGTCCAGAAGTTGCGGAGCAGCCGGAGGCGTGGGGCGGGCGCGTGGCCGTCTTCGCCGGGAGGTGGGAGAAGGACGCTGACCACGTCGTAGCGGTAGGCGCAGGCGGCGAGGCCGAGGGCGCGTCGGTATGCGCGTGCGGCGCGCGTGATCTGCCGCTGTTTGCGCAGGTCAACGTTGGCTTCGGGCGCGGCGAAGCGTTCGGAGGCGCGCGTCTTGACTTCGACGAAGCAGAGCGTCGCGCCTTCGTAGGCGACGAGGTCGATCTCGGCCTCGACGAGCGCGCCGCGGCGGTTGCGCCCGACGCCTACACGGAAGTTCGAGGCGACCAGCTCGAAGCCGCGCGCGCGCAGGTATTCAGCCGCGAGCCGTTCGCCGCGCCGACCGAGGTCGAGGTGCGGCGCGAGCGGTTCGGCGTCGGCGCGCTTGAAGAGCGCGCGGGCAGAGGCTAAAAGTTGTCGCGGTGTTTTCAGCCGGCCCGTCCTGTTCGCCGTGGGTGGAGGCGGCGCGTGTCGAAGGAAGTTGAAGGACGCGCGGCAACGTTATCGCTTTCGGAGTTCGGGCGCAAGAAGTTTTCGCGTCGCGCCCCGGCCCGGAGACCTTCTTGCGGCGCGTCGCGGTGCGGGATACACTCGACGCGCACCGGCAGTCGTCGCAGTTTGGAGCGAAGAGAAGGGAAGGCGCGGGCCGAGCGGGGCGCGCGTTCTCGCGGAGGCGTGCGGGCAATGTCGAGCGAGTCGGAGAGGAAGGGCGCGGGCGCGCCGGAGTCGCGTGGGGCGCTGCCGCTGTTGGCGATTGTCGGTCGCCCGAACGTCGGCAAGTCGACGCTCTTCAACCGCGTCGTCGGCGAGCGCCGCGCCATCGTCGGCGACGAGCCGGGCATCACGCGCGACCGAATCTACGGCGAGGCCGAGTGGTCGGGCCGGCGCTTCTCCGTCGTCGACACGGGCGGCATCGTGCCCGACGAGACGGCGGTCATCCCCGCCAACATTCTCCGCCAGGCCGAGTTCGCGATCAGCGAAGCGCGTGTGCTCGTCTGGGTCGTGGACGCGCGCGCGGGCGCAACGCCGCTCGACGAAGAGCTGGCGCGTCTGCTTCGCGCGACCGGAAAGACCGTTCTCGTCGCCGCGAACAAGGTTGACGCGGCGAGCCTGGAAGCTCACGCCGCCGAGTTCCACCGCTTCGGCTTCGAGGACGTGCTGCCGGTCTCGGCGGAAGTGGGCGATGGCGTGGCCGAGCTGCTCGACGCGCTCGTCGCGCACTTCCCGCCGGATGAAGCGGGCGCAGTTGACGACGAAGAGGCCGCGCGGCCACTCGAAGTGAAGCTGGCGATTGTCGGTCGCCCGAACGTGGGGAAGTCTTCGCTCCTGAATCGTCTGATCGGCGAGGAGCGCGTCATCGTCTCGCCGCTGGCGGGGACGACGCGCGACGCCGTGGATACGGTCTTGAAGAGCGAAGGGCAGAGCTTCCGTCTGATTGACACGGCGGGCATACGCCGCAAGGGCAAGACCGAGGAGATGGCCGAGAAGCTCTCGGTCGTGATGGCGCGCCGCAGCCTTGAGCGCGCGGACGTGGCCGTCGTTATGGTGGACGCGGTCGAGGGCGTGACGGCTTTGGACGCGAACATCGCGGGCTACGCCGTCGAGGCCGGCTGCTCCGTCATCATCGCCGTCAACAAATGGGACGCCGTTCCCTCGAAGGAGACCGGCACCGCTTCGGAGTTCGAGCGCGACCTGCGCCTCAAGATGAAGTTTCTCGAATGGGCGCCCGTCGTCACCGTCTCGGCGCTCAAGGGGCAGCGCGTCGAGCGCCTCCTGCCGCTCGCCCTGCGCGCGAACGAGGCGCGCAACCGTCGCGTGCCGACCTCGCGGCTCAACGAGTTCTTCGCGCGCGTCATGGCGTCGGGGCGCGCGCCGACCGCGCCCGCGCCGGTCAAGGGCGGGCAGTCGCGCCTGCACGTGCAGTACGTCACGCAGGTCGGCGTGCGCCCGCCCGCCTTCGTCGTCTTCACTTCGGGCGGCAAGCCCGGCCTCCACTTCTCCTTCGAGCGCTTCCTCCAGAACCGTCTGCGCGAGGAGTTCGACTTCTTCGCCACGCCGCTCAGAATCATCGAGCGACACAAGAAGAGAGGTCAGAGGTCGGAGGCCAGAGCTTAGTAGCTGCATCGAGTCATGGGCGAACGGGAGTTGACGACCGGACAGGCACTCGGATGGC
>JALZHC010000294.1 GCA_030914105.1 Acidobacteriota bacterium | reverse complement strand
GAGCAGGAGTTTGGCCGTGCGTGGGGCATCGCTTCCCGCGGAGCGCGAAGGGCGCTCGCGCGCGGAGGTCGAGCGGAGCCTCGAACAGTTGGCCTACGTGATGGACGGTCTGCTGCGTATCCCGGGCACGGGCTGGCGCATCGGCCTGGACGCAATCGTCGGCCTCATTCCGGGCGTCGGCGACTTCGCCACCACAGCCGTCTCGCTCTACATCCTCGCCGCAGGCGTCCGCTACCGCGTCCCCAAAGTCACGCTGCTGCGCATGGGCGCGAACATCGCCGTGGACTACCTGCTCGGCTCGATCCCCGTCGTCGGCGACATCTTCGACGCGGCCTGGAAGTCGAACCAGATGAACGTCGAGCTGCTGCGACGCCGCGCCGCCGTCAGCACCGAAGAGGCCGCGCGCGGGCGCACGAGCGACTGGCTCTTCCTCGCGGGCATAGTCCTCGTGCTGCTCGTCCTCTTCTTCGGCACGCTCGCGCTCAGCCTCTGGCTGCTCTGGCTCGTCGCCGGCGCGCTCCGCTAAAAACGTCTACCCGAAAAGTAAAAAGGCGTCCCACCGAAACGGGACGCCTTTTTACTTTGTGCGGCCATCACAACGACTGACCGGCTCGGCGTGCTGTCTTCAGCCCGCCGCCGACTTGTTCGCCGCGAGCACCCGGTCGAGCGCGGGGCCGATGATCTTCAGTCCGTACTCGCCCGCCGCGAAGCCGCGCAAGCGCCCCTCGGCGTCGAACAGGTAGTAAGCCGGCACGAAGCCCTGCTCGTTCTGGAAGGCGTCGCGCAAGGCGTGCTCGTTGTCCACGGCGCAAGGCTCCGTGATGTTGTATGTGGCGACGGCCTCGCGCACTAACTCCGCGTCCATGTCGGCCGGATAGCGCGGCATGTGCACGGCGACGACTCGCAGGCCCTCCGACGCGCGCTGGTCGCGCCACTCGGCGACGCGCGGCAAGTTCTCCTTGCACATCCCGCAGCTCACAGACCAGAAATGCACGAGCAGCGTGTGGCCCTGCGCCTCTGCGGCGGCGTGCGCGCCCGTCGCGTTGAACCACTCGGTCGCCCCCTCGAACGAAGGAAGCTCCGTGCCGATTCTCATGGGCATGATGAAAACCTCGTAAATGGTAAATCGTAAATCGCGAATAGTGGTTGAGCGCCCCCGCCGGTCGAGTCGTGATACGAAAGCAGCGCCGCGCTTCAATCTCTCTATTTACCATTCACGATTTACGATTTACGGCTTTTCTCAGACCTTCAAAGTCTCCTGGCCCGGACGCCACTCGGCCTGGCACAGCCCGCCGGTCTGGAGCGCCTGGATGACGCGCAGAGTCTCCTCGGCGGAGCGACCGACGTTGAGGTCGTGGACGACCGCGTAGCGCAGCACGCCTTCGGGGTCGATGACGAAGAGGCCGCGCAGCGCTATCCCTTTGTCCTCGATGAGCACGCCGTAGTCGCGCGCCACCTGCTTCGTGATGTCAGAGGCGAGCGGGTACGTCAAGCCCTCGACGCCGCCCTTGTCGCGCGGGGTCTTGAGCCACGCACGGTGCGAGTGCACCGAGTCGGTCGAGACGCCGATGACATCCGCGCCGATGCCGAGGAAGTCCTCGTAGCGGTCGCTGAAGGTCGTCAACTCCGTCGGGCAGACGAAGGTGAAGTCGAGCGGGTAGAAAAGGAGCACGAGCCACTTGCCCCGGTAGTCGGAGAGCTTCACGTTCTCGTTTAGCTTCTCGACGTTCTTCGTAGACGGCATGTCGAAACTGGGTGCCGCCTGTCCGACTTTTGCTTCTGCCATAATGCCGATGATTCCTCCGTTGGTTGTCAGTAAAAGTTAATCCCGCAGGCGCGTCGCTCCGGCCAGAAAGACGTCGGCGCGCGCCCCTGATGGTTCGCGAAAAACCGGTTCAGTCCACGCCCCGGCAGTCGGGGCAGACGCCGACCAGAGTCAGATGAATTGATTCAGGCTTGAAGCGCGAGCGGCGCGCGGCGGCGCGCACGAGCTTGGAGGTTTCCGCGAGGTCGAAGTCCACGAGCTTGCCGCAGCGCGAGCAGACGGCGTGGTCGTGGCGCGCGGTCTCGCGGTCGTAGCGGCTCGAACCCTTGCCGAAGTTGATCTCGCGGATGAGGCCGGCGTCCTTCAAATACTTCAGGGAATTGTAGACGGTGGCGAAGCTGATCGAGGGCAGGCGCTTGCGCGCCGCCTCGAAAATCTCGCCCGCCGTCGGGTGCTCTTCGGATTCCGCGACCACCTGGAAGACCGCCCGCCGCTGCCGGGTCAGCCCTTCGGGCACGCCACCCTGATCTCCTTTTTTGCCTGCCATGTCTGTCCTGCTGTTTAAAGTGGAATTAGAATAATTCTAAATTCCGACTTTGTCAAGCCGCGGAGAATGGTAGCTAGAAAGCGGAAGGCAGTAGGCAGTAGGCAGTCAAAACCGCACTCGTGGCGCTGACACGACCCGTACAGTCGGCAGATAGAAAAACAGAAGGCAATCAACGAGCAAAGAGCTTTTGACTGCCTTCTGCCTTCCGCTTTCTGCCTTCTGCTTTCTGCCTTCCGCCTACTCAAAGTTTCGGGCGGCGCTCGACGAACTCCAGCAGCGCGGGCACGTAGTCGGGAAAGCGCGGGCAAGCGAGTCCGTGCGGGTCGAGCAGCTCGCGCGCGCGCGTGGTGTCGTAGGTCTGCTTGAGGAAGAAGTATGGGACGCCGACGCGCGGCAGGCCCGTGACCATCTCGGAGAGCGGCATGCCGAGTGTGGTGCGGACGAGCGGCGCGGGGACTGTGAAGAGCGACTCGCGCCCGGCGAGGCGGCGCGCGATCACGTCGAACAGCTCCTCGGTGGTGAGCGGCGCGGGGTCTGCGATCTGCACGGTCGCGCCGGCGGCGCGCTCGTCTTCGGCGAGCGCCGCCAAAGCCTCGACGACGAAGTCCACGGGCACGACGTTCAGGCGCACCTCGCGGTTGCCGATGTTGGCGAGCGAGAGCGCGCCGGGCCACATGCGAAGATAATGGATGAGGTAATAGATGCCGTCATACTTCGCTGTCTCGCCCGTGCGAGAGTCGCCACAGACGACCGCGGGCCGGTGGATCGTCAACGGCAAATCACCCTTGAGCGCCTCGACCTCAAGCTCGGCGAGATACTTCGTCTCCTCGTAATGATTGCGGAAGCCTGCGTCGTGCCGCAGCTCGCTTTCGAGGATGACGCCCGTGCGGCGGCCCGCGACGTAGCAGGTCGAGACGTAGTGATAGCGCCGCAGGTTCGTGATTGATTTGGCGAAGCGGTTGACGTTTCGCGTGCCCTCGACGTTGACGCGAAACGCCGTGTCGCGCCTGACGCCGAGGTCGTAGATGGCCGCGAGGTGAAAGACGCTCGTCGCGAGCGCCCTCACCTCTTCGAGTTCAGGGGCCGATAGCCCCAACTCTTCGCGCGTGATGTCGCCCTCGACGACGCGGAAGCTTTCGGGCGGCGCGCCGGTCTTCTCGACTATTCGAGCGATGTCCTTCTGCGCGCGCTCGACGAATGCCGGCTGCACAAGCAGCAGGAAGCGCGCGCCCCCGCGCGCCAGACGCTCGACCAGCCGCCCGGCGATGAAGCCTGGAAAGCCGGTCAGGAAGATGGTCTCGCCGAGTGCCACCAGCATCTACAGCCCCGCCCGCGCGCGTCGCCTAGTTCTCGTTCTTGTGCCTCTCCATCCTGACCGTCTTAACCCACCTGCCCCTGACGAGCCTTCTCGTCGTCACCTTCACACGTATCATCTTTTCATCCCTGGCCGTCTCATCTTCGATTACTTTCTCGACGAGTACCGGCCTGTTGTTGGCGACCCTGTAGACTTCGGTCTCGTGGTAACAGCAGCCGGACTTAGAATAGGCCGTCAGCGTCTTCCGCTTCGGGTCGGGGAAGAAGAGGCCGAGGTAACCTTCGCCGGCCAGCGTCGTCAACCTCTCATTCTCGACGAACCTGTTCGACGCCTTGTCGAACAGGTAGACGTTATATGAAGGCGCGCCGTAGCCGCCCTGTCTCCCGTTGCAGATGGCGAGGTCTTCGCGCCCGTCGAAGTTAAAGTCGTCGAAGATGATGCTGTACTCGTCGTCGTAAATGACGCGCCGGTGGCCGCCGGGCTTCGGGCTGTAGGCCAACTGGTCTCTGTGGATTTGGACGTTCGGCAGGCGCAGGACTTGGAACGGGGAGTTCGCGCCTTTCCGGTAGAGGCTGACGCGCGCCGCGCCGGTACACATGTTAGCGCCTTCGAGCTGCCCCGGCCCGTCGCAGCCTTCCAACGCCACGGTAACGTCGTACTCGGTCGAAACGTCGTTAACCTTGAACGTCTCCTGAGCGAAGCAGGCCATCGCGGCGAGCAGTATCAACAGCAAGCCGTTCAGCGACGCCTTCGCGAACGAGAGGCTTGTCTTGAGATTCATCACTTTAACCTTAACCGCAGACCAGCTCGACGAGCGTGCGCACGCCCGCGCCCGAAGCGCCTTTGGGGGCGAAGGGCGTGGGGTCGTCGTACCAGGCCGTACCGGCGATGTCGAGGTGCGCCCAGGGCGTCGAGCCGGCGAACTTCGAGAGCAGGAGCGCGGCTGCCGTGGCGTCGGGTCGCCCGCCGTAGTTCTTGAAGTCTGCGATGAGGCTCTCGATACGCTTCTTGTAGTCGTCGGAGACGGGCATGCGCCACGTGGGTTCGCCCGCGCGCTCGGAGGCGGCAAGCACGCGTGTGGCCCACTCGTCGTCGTTGCTGAAGAGGCCGGCGCGGTGCGAGCCGAGAGCGATGATGATCGAGCCTGTGAGCGTGGCGAGGTCAACGATGCGCGACGCGCCGAGTTGCTTCGCGTAGGCTAGCCCGTCGGAGAGGACGAGGCGGCCTTCGGCATCCGTGTCAACGACTTCGACGGTGTAGCCGGCGAGCGTGCGCACGATGTCGCCGGGCTTGATGGCCTTGCCCGAAGGCATGTTCTCGGCTGAGGGGACTACGCCTGCGACGCGCCGTTCGGGTTTCAGTTGCGCGATGGCACGCAGAGCGCCGAGCGCCGCCGCGCCGCCGGCCATGTCGGACTTCATCTCGTACATGTCCAGGCCGTGCTTGATCGAGATGCCGCCCGTGTCGAACGTGATGCCCTTGCCGACGAAGGCCCACAGCTCTTCGTCCTCTCGCGCGCCCTCCGGCTCGTAGCGCAGGACGATGAGCGCGGGCTCCTCGTCCGAGCCTTGCGCGACGCCGAGCAGGCCGCCCATGCCTTGCGCGCGAATCTCCTCTGCGCCGAGCGACTCCACTTTCAAACCGACTTCGGCGGCCATCTCGGCGGCGCGTCGCGCGAACTCGCGCGGCGGCAGACTCAATCCCGGCTCGTCTGCGAGCGCGCGCGCCCAGTTCACGGACTCGGCGACGACGCGCGCGCGCTCAAGCTCCGAGCGCACTCCGTCCGCCTCCTCAACGCGCAAACCGTCCTCGACGCCGTCGCCGGTAACCAACGTCAGGCGCTCAAGTCCCGGCCCGTCCTCGTCCTCTTTCCGGTAGAAGCCGTTGTCGTAGAGGCCGAGGCGCGCGCCCTCGGCCGTCGC
>JALZHC010000872.1 GCA_030914105.1 Acidobacteriota bacterium | reverse complement strand
CGCCCGGCCCGATGAAGTGGTGCCGGTACCAGTTGATGCCGATGCCGCCGTAGCTGAAGCCTTCGTAGCCGCCGTCGAGCGCGATGTAGTGGCCGACCTTCGCCCGGTTGTCTTTGACGAACTGGTTGACGCCCTTGAAGGTCGTCTCCTCTTCGACCGTGAAGAGGAAGACGAGGTCGCCTTTCGTCTTGACCCCGGCGGCGTCGAGCGCGCGAATCATGGCGAGCATGGCCTCGACGTTGCGCGTGTCGTCGCCGATGCCGGGCGCGTAGAGTCGGCCCTCGCGCTCCGTGACCTTGATCTTCAACCCCTCCTGAAAGACCGTGTCCATGTGCGCGTCAATGACGACGAGGGGGCCGCCGCCCGTGCCCCGTCGCGTGGCGATGATGTTGCCGGCGGAGTCGCGTCGCACCTCGACCGACTTGTAACCGCGCAGGAGGCTCTCGATGAAGGCGGCGCGCTCGGCCTCCTTGCCGGAGGGCGCGTTAATCTCCGTCAGCGCGATCCACTCTTTGCGAATCGCGTCGTGGTTCTTGTCCACGTCGGCGAAGGCCGCCTGCATTTCCGGGCGCGCGAGCAGAGCCTTGACCTGTTCGTCGTAAGGCGCTCCCGCGCCGACGCGCGCCGGCCTGTCCGCGCCGGTCTGTGCGAAGGCGAGCGCGGCGCAGGCGAGCGCGAGCGCCGAGGCGAGCACAGTTAGCTTGAGGGATTTTTTCGTTCTCATAAAGTCCCGTCGTTTCGGAGTTTTGTGCTATCTGGTTCGTGCCGGAAAGAACGCCGATGGCTCGGAGCGCGAGTGTAGCGGCGAGGAAAGGCAAAAGGCAAACCCTTCGGGAAGTCAAAAGTAAAAAGGCAAAGGCAAAAGAAAGAAGGATGCGGGCAACAGCGCGTCTCTCATGCTCAACGGTTGATGAGAGAGACGCCTTCCGCCCTCTTCACCTTTGCCCTTTGCCTTCAGCGACGCCGCAGTTGCTTGATCTTCGGCGCGAGGAGCTGGAAGGGGATGTGCTCGGCCTGGCGGCCAGCGCGGCGCAGCAGTCCGACCATGCGCAGCGCACCGTCGGCGTTGCGTGTGTGGACGATGATGCGCGTGTCTGAGAGGCAGGCGGGGCGCTCGGCGAGCCAGCGCGCGACGGCGTAGCCGCTGCGCTCGTCGTCGAACTCTTCGGCGTAATAGTGTTCGGGCAGGAGGTCGTGGTCGAGGAAGATGACGTCGTAGTGGTTCGACGCGAGCAGCTCGCAGGCGCGCGCGGCGTCCGCCGCCACGTCCACGTGGTCGCCCTTGAACTGGCGCGCGAACCAGTCGTGGCGGGCCGCGTCGTCGTCGAGCAGGAAGACGCGGACGGGCGTGCGCGGCGTGAGCGCGTCGCCGAGTCCGAACTTGTCGAGCAGTGACTGGAGTATCCCCATCCGCGGGCGAAGACGCCGGCACGTCGAACTGACGGGCACGCGCCCGCGCCGACCTCTCTCGTGCCTGAGCTTGCCGGAGGACTATAGCACAAGGCCGCGGGCCACACGCGCCGGAGGCCGAGCCGTCTGCCCCGCGCGCAGAGCTTGAACGCGGGGGCTGTTTCGTGGCATTTTTGCACGAGCCTTAAAGGCCCTGCGACCGATGGCTAAATGTCCTTACTGTGCTCGACCCCTCCGCATGGGGGGCCTGCGTTGCCGCGCGTGCCGCCGCTTCGTGCTGCGCCGCGTCCACATTTTCCTTCTCATCCTGCTCGGCATCGCCGCCGTCGTCGGCCTGCTCGAACTCGCCGAGCGCCTCGCGTAGACATCCTTACACTGACCGGGAAGCCGGACTCGAAAAAAGGTTAAGACGGATGACGCAGACGAGACTGCCCCGCTTCCTGCTTGCGCTGACGCTGCTCGCGTCGGCTACACACGCGCGCGCCGACGCGCAGACGAACGCACGAGCCGCGGCGCAGACGAACGTGCGCCGCGCGACCAGTGGCGCGGAGACGGTCGTCTTCGCCGTGTCGAGAACGGACGCGGGCGCGTCGATTGAGCCGGTCGTCATCTACCGTCGCGGCGCGTTCGTCAAGCCGCCGATTGACGACGAGGCGGCGGCGAGCGCCTTCGTCAGGGAATACTTCCGCGCGGGCCGCGAGTATCGTCTGCTCTTCGGCGGCGGCGACGCGGGCACGACGACCGTCGTGAAGAATAACGAGCCGGGCTGCGTCGGCCTGAACGCGGAGGCGAGCGTGCAGACGAGCGTGCGGTTCGGCGGGCGTGTGCAGGCGCTCGCCGTCAGCCCCGCGTCGGTCGGTCGCCCGCAGGGTTCGCGCCGCACGCCGACCGACGCCGAGCGCGCTTCGGC
>JALZHC010000293.1:2418-5557 GCA_030914105.1 Acidobacteriota bacterium | reverse complement strand
GCGGGGCGTGGACACGGCGGCGCGCTACGGCGGCGAGGAGTTCGCCATCATCCTTCCGCAGGCCGGCGAGGAGGGCGCGCTCGTCGTCGCCGAGCGTCTGCGCTCACGCATCGAGCGCACGGAAGTTCCGGGCGTCGGCTGCATCACGGCCTCCCTCGGCGTCGCGACCTTCCCGCTCCACGCAAGCTCGCGCGAGCTTCTGGTGACGACCGCCGACCGCGCCCTCTACCAGGCCAAGCGGACGGGTCGCAACCGCGTCTGCTCGACCGCAGATCTCCCGCAGGACGAGCTGCCCTACGCGCCCCTCGAAGAGGGCCAGGCGGCCCGCAGCCTCGACGACATCCTTGGCGAGACCGCCGAGCCGCACGAGCAAGCCTCACCGCCGACCCTCTAAACGAACAGCAATAATTCTAAAGACCGAGAGCGCGGAGTCTTCAAGGCTCCGCGCTCTTTCCGCTTTGCGCGCGAGGTTTCTTCTCTCTGCTTTGCGTCCGGGTTTCTTGGGGGGCGGCCCGCCGCGCCGCTGCGCGTTTGTCATTGCCCTCGAAAATCGCGCATCATAGGCGGCGACGGATTCGTAAAAGACAGGCGAAGGCTTTCATACTTTCGGGCACTCATCGGGTTCGGGTTTCGCTCATGGACGATCTGCGAAAGTTCGCGCGCTACTTCCGCCCTTACAGGTGGTCGCTCATCATCGGCGTCGTTTGCATCCTGGCCTCGGTCGTCGTCGGCCTCATCGGCCCGACGATTGTTCGGCAGGCCGTGGACGAGTTGAGCCAGGGCGACGTGACCTGGCTCAAGCTCTCGCGCTCGGCATCAGCCTACCTCGGCATCAGCGCCGTCAGCGGAGTCTTTCTTTTCCTCCAGCGCCGAATCCTCATCGGCATGTCGCGCCATGTCGAGTACGACCTGCGCCAGGACTTCTACGCGCACCTCCAGCGCCAGCCGCTCTCCTTCTTCCACGCCAACCGCACCGGCGACCTCATGGCGCGCGCGACGAACGACCTCTCGGCTGTCCGGCAGCTCGCCGGGCCGATGATCATGTACACGCTGCAAACCGTGTTCGTCGTCGTCTTCGTCCTGCCTTTGATGCTGAGAGTGAGCGTGCGCCTGACGCTGCTGCTGCTGGTGACGATGCCGCTCGTCTCGCTCATCGTCAAATACTTCGGCCAGCAGGTGCACGTCCGCTTCGAGAAGATTCAGGACTTCTTCGCGCAGATTGCGGCGCGCGCGCAGGAGAACTTCTCCGGCGTGCGGGTCGTGCGCGCATACGCGCAAGAAGGGGCGGAGGTCGAAGCCTTCAACAGCCTGAACCGGCAGTACGCCGAGCGCAGCCTGAGCCTCGTGCGCGTCGAGGCCGTGATGCGCCCGCTCCTTCAGTTCGTCATCGGCACGGGCTACGTCATCATCATCTGGTACGGCGGACGCCTCGCCACGCGCGGCGAGATCACGACGGGCCAGGTCGTCGAGTTCATCATGTACCTGACGCGGCTCATCTGGCCGCTCATCGCCCTGGGCTACGTCATCAACCTCTACCAGCGCGGCACGGCGAGCCTCAAGCGCATGAACGCCGTCCTCGCCGTCGAGCCGGCCATCAAAGACGAGCGGGGCACGCGCGAGCAGCCACCGATACGCGGGCGCATAGAGTTTCGCAACCTGACCTTCGCCTACGGCGAGCACGGCGAGCCGGTGCTCAAAAACATTAACTTGGTGATTGAAGCCGGCCAGACGGTCGCCTTCGTCGGGCGCACGGGTTCGGGCAAGTCAACTCTGATGAACCTCGTGCCGCGCGTCGTCGAGGCCCCGCCCGGAACCGTCTTCGTTGACGGCCTGGACGTGCGCGAATATCCGCTCGCGCAACTGCGCACCTCAATCGGCTACGTCCCGCAGGAGACCTTCCTCTTCAGCGAGACACTGGCCGAAAACATCGCCTTCGGCGTCGAGAAGGCGGAGCGTGCCGAGGTCGAGTGGGCGGCGGAGATTGCGGGACTGGGCGACGACGTGCGCGGCTTCCCCGAAGGCTTCGACACGCTCGTCGGCGAGCGCGGCATCACGCTCTCCGGCGGCCAGAAGCAGCGCACGGCGATTGCCCGCGCTGTTCTCAGGCAGCCGCGCATACTGATTCTCGACGACGCGCTCTCCTCCGTTGACACTTACACCGAGGAGAAAATCCTCGCCCAACTGCGCGGCGTCATGCGCGAGCGGACGAGCCTCATCGTCTCGCACCGCATCTCGACCGTCCGCGATGCCGATCTGATTTGCGTCCTCGACGAAGGCCGCATCGTCGAGCGCGGCACGCATGAAGAGCTCCTTGCCGCGGGCGGCGAGTACGCAGACCTCTACGAGCGGCAGTTGTTGGAGGAGGAGCTGGCGGCAAGTTAAGTCAAGAGTCCGGAGTCTGGAGTCGAGAGTCAAGACGAGTTAGGCTTTGACTCCAGACTCCCGACTCCGGACTCCAGACTCTTTAATTTATGTCCACGGCGATTTCCAAATTTCACGAAGAAGAAGCCATCGGCAAGACGTACGACCTGCGGCTCGCACGCAGGCTCTTGAAGTACCTGCGCCCATACGTCGGCTCGCTCGTGCCGGCGCTGGTGCTGACGCTCGCCGCCAACGGCCTCGGCGTCTTGCAGCCGAAGTTCATCCAGTACGCGATTGACGAGGGCATCATGAAGAAGAGCATGGACGTGCTCACGCTCATCGCCCTCGCCTTCTTCGTCACGAAGCTCTTGCAGTTCGTCGTCGCGTACTTCCAGACCGTGCTGCTGGAAACCGTCGGCCAGCGCGTGATGTACGACCTCCGGAGCGAGCTTTACGGGAAGCTCCAGCGGCAGGAGGTTGCATACTTCGACCGCAACCCGGTCGGGCGCATCATGACGCGGCTCACGTCGGACGTGGACGCCTTAAACGAGCTGTTCACCTCCGGCGTCATCGAGCTTTTGGGCGACGTGGTCGTCATCTTCGCCGTCGCCATCATCATGTTCGCGATGGACTGGCGTCTGACGCTCGTGACGCTCGTCACCGTCCCCCTGCTCTTCGCCGCGACGGGCTGGTTCCGCAAGCACGCGCGCCGCGGCTACGACATGGTGCGCACGCGGCTCGCGCGCATCAACGCCTTTCTTCAGGAGCACCTGT
This sequence comes from Acidobacteriota bacterium, assembly GCA_030914105.1. GTDB lineage: Bacteria > Acidobacteriota > Blastocatellia > Pyrinomonadales > Pyrinomonadaceae > QHXN01. Next base: position 2,422 of record JALZHC010000293.1, on the reverse strand, counting down.
CGGG
>JALZHC010000293.1:0-2408 GCA_030914105.1 Acidobacteriota bacterium | reverse complement strand
CGGGCGCGCAGACCGTCCAGATTTTCAACCGCGAGGCTAAGTCGCTCCGGCAGTTCCACGACATCAACGACGACCACCGCCGCGCCAACATTGACACGATCTTCTACTACGCGGTCTTCTTCCCGCTCGTTGACTTAATCAGCGCCGTCGGCGTCGCACTCATCATCTGGTACGGCGGCTATCGAGTCATGCAGAACACGCCGCAGCACACAATCCTCACCATCGGCGCGCTCGTCGCCTTCATCCAATACTCGCAGCAGCTCTTCCAGCCCATCCGCGACATCTCGGACAAGTACAACGTTCTTCAGGCCGCAATCGTCGCCTCGCACCGGATATTTAAGACGCTCGACCTGCCGGTGACGATCACCTCGCCCGCCGAGCCGAAGCGTCGGGGCCGCGCGCGCGGCCACATAGAGTTCCGCAACGTCTGGTTCGCTTACAACGAGGGCGAGTGGGTCTTGAAGGACGTCTCCTTCGCGGTCGAGCCGGGGCAGACGGTCGCGCTCGTCGGCCACACGGGTTCGGGCAAGACGACAATCACGAACCTGCTGATGCGCTTCTACGACGTGCAGCGCGGCTCCATCCTGCTCGACGGCGTCGACGTGCGCGAGTGGGACTTGAAACACTTGCGCGAGAACTTCGCCGTCGTCCTACAGGACGTGTTCCTCTTCAGCGGCACGGTCGAGGGAAACATCCGCTTGGGGCGCGAAGACATCACGACGGAGCGCGTCGCCTGGGCCGCGCGCGAAGTTCACGCCGACCACTTTATCGAGCGCCTGCCCGAAGGCTACCAGGCGGAGGTGCGCGAGCGCGGCGCGGGCCTCTCGGTCGGCCAGAAGCAGCTCATCTCGTTTGCGCGCGCGCTCGCCTTCGACCCCGCGCTCCTCATCCTCGACGAAGCGACCAGCTCGATTGATACCGAGACCGAGCAGCTCATCCAGCGGGCCATCGAGCGTGTCTTGCGCGACCGAACCTCAATCGTCGTCGCCCACCGCCTCTCCACCGTCCAGCGCGCCGACCAGATACTCGTCCTCCACCACGGCGAGCTGCGCGAGGCCGGCACGCATCAACAACTCCTCGCGCGCCGCGGCCTCTACTGGCGTCTCTACAAACTCCAGTACGCCGACGACTCGCGCCACGAGGCGCTGCCGGACGCGCCGCTGCGCGACAGCCTTCAGTTCGGCGACTAGAAGTAAGAGACTTTGTTTGAGGTCGAATTGTAATTCTTGCCTTTACCGGAGAAATGGGAGTATGGTTCGCGCATGATGGATTGGTCTACATGTCCTTCGGTCGAGCGCGACCCGGAAAAGGTCAGCGGCTCTTGGGTCTTCCGTGGCACTCGCGTCCCTGTAGTCGCGCTGTTTGAGAACCTTGAAGGCGGGGCATCTATTGACGATTTCTTATCGTGGTTCCCCGGCGTGATGAGAGAGCAGGTTGAGGCTGTTCTCGAAGACACGATTCAGAGTCTCCAAACCGACCGCCGGGCAGCGTAAGGATGAAACTGTTATTCGACCAAGGAACTCCCGTCCCTTTACGCAACCATCTGCCGCGTCACACTGTAGAGACGGCCTTTGAAAAAGGGTGGAGCGGTCTCGCGAACGGAGACTTACTGACTCGCGCCGAGGTCGAAGGGTTTGATGCTTTAATTACCACAGACCAGAATCTGCGTCACCAACAAAATCTGGCAGGCCGGAGGATCGGTGTAGTTGTTCTGCTGACGACGAGTTAGCCCCGCATCGAGAGGCATATTGCTCCGGTTATTCAGCCAATAGATAACTTACAGCCTGGTAGCTACGAAGAAATCCCTATTCCCTGATTACCCGTCGCGACTCCGCCGCTCGAAGTCTCGTTTCGGAGGGAAGCCGATGCAGCCTACAAAACCCGATGCCGCGGACGATGCCGGCGACTGGCCGAGCCTACCCTTTAATGAGTGGCGCGAGACGTGCGCGACGCTGCACATGTGGACGCAGGTTGTGGGCAAGGTTCGGCTCGCGCTTGCGCCGCACGTGAACCATTGGTGGCAGGTTCCGCTCTACGTCACGTCGCGCGGGCTGACGACCTCGCCCGTGCCTTACGGCAAGCGCACTTTCCAGGTTGACTTCGACTTCCTCGAACACAAGCTTTTGATCGAGACCAACGACGGCGACTCGCGCGAGATGAGGCTCGCGCCGCGCACGGTCGCGGACTTCTACGGCGAGTTCATCTCCTCTCTGCGCTCGCTCGGTCTCGAAGTAAAGATTTGGACGACGCCGGTTGAGGTGGCGAACCCCGTCCCCTTCGAGAAAGATGAGACGCACGCTTCTTACCAACCGGAGTACGCGAACCGCTTCTGGCGCTCGCTCGTGCAGGCGGAGCGCGTGCTGCAAAAGTTCCGCTCGCGCTTCCAGGGCAAGTGCAGCCCTGTGCAC
>JALZHC010000871.1 GCA_030914105.1 Acidobacteriota bacterium | reverse complement strand
CCCCGCCTCTGAACGTTCAGTGAGCCGTCTGAAAACCTCCGCCCGAAAAATTTCCAGCCGAACATGAAACTGCGGCGAAGACTCTGGCCGCCATCCCTTCGGGAAGCCCGAAAAATTTCCGGCTAAACCGGAAACACGCCCGTCTAAACACGCCAGCGGGAGTCGCCGGCCCACGGCAATCTCCGGCCAGCCTTTAAGTTAACCTTTGTTGGCCCCGTCGCGGTCGTGCTATAGTTTTCGCGCCCTTCAAGACAGGCGCGCCGAGAACCGCCGCGTCTATCTCTTGTGAGCAATCCAGCCTCACGACTGAAGAACTCTTCTGGCGGAGTCCTATGAAAGAGCAAAGCCACTCCCGCACTCCCGTACACTTCGCACGCTGGTTCTGCGTCTGCGCATCACTCTTCGCGCTCGCCGCGCACGCGTCGGCGCAAGCTCCGCCCGGCAGCCCACGGCTGCTCACCGAAGGGACGGGCACGACGACGCGCGGCGTCGCCTACGAGGCCGTCACCTTCCGCTCCGAGCCGTTCCCCGTCGTCTCGCCCTTCAACTGGAACGCCGACAAGTCGAACACGCGCGACCAGCAGACGCGCGTGACGCTCTTCGCGATAAACCTCTCGCTGCTTCCCGGCGAGTCAGCGAACGCTCTGACCGCCGACGCGCAGGACGCAGCCGGCAACATCTACCCGCTCAAGGTCGAGTCGCTCTCAAATCCGAAGTACGTGCGCCTCCAGCCCGCGCCCGGCAACCCGAACATTCTCGTCCCGACCGAGGTCACGCAAGGCTGGCTCTACGCCGTCACACTCCGTCTCAACGACTCGATGACCGACACGCTCGGCGACGTGCTCGTCCGCATCAACCTTCACGGCCTCTCCTCGAACCGCGTCCGCATCGCCGTCGGCCAGGCCGGCCCCGGCCCCGCGCCAGACCCCGCGACCGAAATCATCAGTCCCGCGCCGGCAGTCGAGCCGACGCCGCCCGCGCCGCTTGCCGTCAAGGCTTACGGCCCCGGCGAGGCTTCTGCCGCCGACATCACGCGCCTTTTAGAGCAGGCGACGTGGGGGCCGAAGGGCGACGGCTCGGACGTCGCGCACATCCAGGCGGTCGGCATCCGCGCCTTCCTCGACGAGCAGTTTGGCGCGCCGGTCGCCAACGCCGCGAAAGGCTCCGACTGGCCCGACCTCGACTTCCCGCTCGACGACTCGGCGCAGCAGTGTCCCACCGACTCTGTGCACGACCCCAGCGGCGCGCTCAGGGCCGCGTGCATCAGAGACAACTACTCGGTCTACCCCTTGCAGAAGCAGTTCTTCACCAACGCGATGAGCGGCCAGACGCAACTGCGCCAGCGCGTGGCCTTCGCGCTCCACCAGATTTTCGTCGTCTCACAAATCAACATCGGCGCACCTTCTCGGATGACGCCCTACCTCCAGGCGCTCGACCGCAACGCCTTCGGCAACTACCGCACGCTCCTCGGCGACATCACGCTCAACCCCGCGATGGGCGACTTCCTCGACATGAGCCAGAGCACGGCCTCAAGCCCGAACGAGAACTACGCGCGCGAGGTCAACCAGCTCTTCACAGTCGGCACGAATCAGTTGAACCTCGACGGCACGCCCGTCATCGACGCGCAGGGCAACCCCGTCGCCGCCTACACGCAGACGACCGTCAACGAGTTCACGCGCGTCTTCACCGGCTGGCGCTTCCAGACCGCCTTCCAGAACGGCGTCACAAACTACCGCGACCCGATGACCCCGCGCGGCGCGACGACGCACGACACAGGCCCGAAGAACCTCTACGGCAACGCGCTCGCGGGCTGCCCCGGCGCGAACAACAACACGAACCCGACCAACGCCCAGTGCGCGCAGACCGAACTGAGCGCCGCGCTCGACATCCTCTTTAATCACCCGAACGTCGGCCCCTTCGTCTCGAAGCAGCTCATCCAGCATCTGGTCACGAGCAACCCCTCGCCGGCCTACGTCCAGCGCGTCGCCTCGGTCTTCAACAGCGACTGCAACGGCCTCTACCCGGAAAACCCCTGCGGCGCGCGCGGCAACCTCAAGGCCGTCGTCCGCAACATCCTCCTCGACCCGGAAGCGCGCGGCGACGTGAAGACCGACCCCGCTTACGGCAAGCTTCGCGAACCCGTCCAGTACCTCAACAACATCCTGCGCGCCTTCAACGCGTGCGGCTTCAGTAACCAATCAGCGCCGAGCGACGGCGTCATCGGCAGCCAGTCGCGCAGCGGCGACCTGCCCGCCCTGCTCGACCAGCCGGTCTTCCAGCCCCCGACGGTCTTCGGCTATTACTCGCCGGGCTACGAGGTGC
>JALZHC010000028.1 GCA_030914105.1 Acidobacteriota bacterium | reverse complement strand
CCGCAGACCTTCAACCAGCCGTCGCAGACCTTCAATGCTCCGCCGCCCTTCAACGCGCCGCGGCCCGCCGCGAACGCGCCGCGGCGAAGGTCGCGCGCGCCGCTCGTCATCGGGCTGTTCGTCCTTCTGCTCGCGGGGCTTGGAATCGTCGGTCTGATCGGTCTGATTTATCTCGGCAGCCGGGGCGGGAGCGAGACGGCGAACGCGGGCGCGCGTCGGACGCCGACGCAAAGCGCAAACAGGAACGCGGCCAACACGAACGCCGTCGCCGCCAACGCGAACGCGGCCAACGCCAACGCATCCGAGGGCAACGCGAACGCCGCGCCGACCTTCGAGGACGCACAGGCCATCTCGCACGCCGAGCAGAAAATCGTCGCGGGCACGCCGCTCGCCAGGTCAGACCTCGCGGGACTCTCCGCCGCGCAGTTGCGCATCCTTCGCAACGCCGTCTACGCGCGCTACGGACGCACCTTCCAGTCCGCGGACTTGCAGAGCTACTTCCAGAGCCGACCCTGGTACCACCCGCGCGCAGACTACAGCGAACAGATGCTCACGGCCAATGACCGCGCCAACGCCGACCTCATCAAGTCGTTTGAGGAGGGCGGCGCTTCATCCTCGACCGCGGCAGCGCCCGCCGACGCGGCGACCGTGAAAAAGCAGGTTGCCGCGGCGCTCGAAGGCTGGGCCGACTCTTTGCGCGAGCGCGACATCAACTCGCACATGAGCTTCTACGCCGACACGCTCGAAACCTTCTACAACAGGCAGAACGTCCCCGCCTCGCAGGTGCGCTCCGAACGCTCGCGCGCCTTCTCCCACTACGACTCGATGGACGTGACCATCAGCGACCTGGAGATCACGCCCGACCCTTCGGGCACCCGCGCCGTCGCCGCCTTCGACAAGTCCTGGGACTTCGAGTCCGACTCGCGCCACGCCACCGGCTCAGTCCGCCAGCAGCTCACCTTCACGAACGTCGGCGGTCGCTGGCTCATCACAGGCGAGCGCGACTTGAAGGTCTACTCCACGAGCAGCGAGGAGAACTGAGGCCGCGCGTGCGGCTGCCGGGCCGTCGCTCGCCTTACTTCTTCTTGCCGGACAGAACCTTGACCCGCCACACGTCGTTGTACTTCTCCTTCTTGCCGCCCGCCTCCCGCTCCCGCACGGTGTAGTAGACGGTGACGCGTCGGCCCATGAAGTCCGAGAGGTCTGTGATCTGGTTCGAGGCCGGCGGGTTGGGCCGCCGCTTCATCCCTGAAGGGTTCTCCGCCCCGCCCGTGTCGGGCAGCGCCGAGGCGGCGAAGCCTTGCCCCTCGTACTTGAAGAGCTGATATTCCGACTTCGGGTCGTAGGGGAAATCGAGCACGCGGTCGTTGCGAATGTCGCGCACCCACTCGTAAGGGGCGTCGGGGATGGAGGCCACGAAGGTCGCCGCCTTCTTGCCGCTGCCGCTCGTCAGTGTGAGCGTGCGCTGCTGGTTGTCGAAGGCCGTGACTTCGCCCGTCCAGGTGTCGCCGGTGTAGCCCAGCGGATAATAGTCAGAGTCGGCCTTCCCCTTCTGCGCCGAAGAGGCTCCGGCGCAAAGCGCGAGGAAGGCGAGGGCGACGAGTAATCTCTTCATCTTAAATTCCTCCGGGTAGGATTTATCATTTCGTCTGTGACGACTGATCGGTCGGGTGCGAAGGTCGCCGCGGAACGTCGCGCTCAGTGCCGAACGCGGCGGCCTCCGGCGACGAGCCGCTTCGGCAGCACCGCATTATAACGCGCTTCCTATGGCCCGCTCACCCACTCGCCGCGCAGGAAAGCCAGAGAGGTCTCGGCGAAGCGCTCGGCCAGCGCGCCGAAGACGGGGCCGTGGCCGCCGTTGGGGACGACCCAGAGGTACGAGCGCGGGATAGCCGCGTACATCTCGGTCGCGAGGCTGACAGGATAGAGCGGGTCTCTGTCGCCGTGGACGATGAGCGTGCGCGCGTTGATGGTTGAGAGCAGCGGCGGCGTGAAGTTCATGTCTGTGTAGTTGTCTTTGATGACGTCGCCCAGCCGCCACAGCGCGCGTATCTGCTCATCGCCGTGTTTGTGCCACTCGCGCATCTGCCGCCACTCGGCTTCGGTGTGCTCGGCGGCGCTGAACTCCCGCATCAGCGCGCGCGTCTCTGCGGGGAAGTAGGGCGCGGCGCTCACGAGCACCATAGCCTCTGCACGCGCCGGCTGCTCGGTCGCCATGTGCAGAAGGGTCTTTGCGCCGAGACTCATGCCGACGGCCTTGAACTGTCCGACGCCCAGATGGTCGAGCAGCGCGAACACGTCGAGCGCGCACTGGCGGAAGGTGAACTCGCCCGAAGGATTGGTTGACCTTCCGTGCCCGCGCATGTCGGGCACGATTAACTGAAAGCCGGCGGGCGTCTCCCCGAAGATGAGCCGCCAGTTATCACCGATTCCGCCCCCGCCGTGCAGAAGAACTAACGGCTCGCCCCGCCCGCGGGTCTCGAAGTACATCTCAATCCCGTTGACCTTTATCGTCTGCCCAGGAGTTGCCGTTTCCATCCAGTTTTCTCTTATGATCTAACGATTCCCGACGGCCAAGCGCCTGGCTTCATCCGCTGCGAAGATGACACGAGACTAAAAGCCGGACAAGGATGCGAGGCACGCCGTCGGAGGTTAGGTGAGCCGTTGGGGCTGGCGTTAAGAAGTAAGCCGAGGCGACACAGTCTGTCGAAGCAGTAGGAGGACAAAGAGTACAGATTTACGCGACCTGTTTTACTTCCGCAGGCAAGTTGCTCAAAATCAACTCTCGAATCTCAAGCTTCGTGCTCGCCTCGTCTATGTCTATCCCGACGAGATTGCCATCCTCGTCATAGTCTAAAACGATTCCTTCCGACACCTCGCGGCTGTCCGCGCTCGGCTTGGAAGACAAATCAATGTAGAGCGAATCCGTCTCAGGGTAATAATTGATTCTCATCTCTTGAATCCTCTATCGGGAAACGCGTTGTGTATTGTAACCCTGTCGGCCAAAGTCACAACCCGGAAAACGAGATTGTGAAACTCTTTGACCCTTCCCCAGAATCTTACCCGGCTATCGCCCTGAACTTCAACGCGGATAGGGTTCTCTACTATCCGAATGCACCACTCCTTCTTCAGATACGGGCGCTTTCGCAAAACCTCGTTCTCGAAATAAGCCGTAAATTTATACCCGGCCATACCTAAGTTTTATCACGGATTTCCGCTTGTCGATAATAGTATGTGCTAGAAGCCGAACGATCAATTCGATTGGTGGAGAAACTTCGGAACTAACCATTCTTATCTTACGGAACAATGCCGTGTGCTGCCCAATCCTCGACTACTAGATCATATGTCTTGCCATTCGCATCGGTTCGTCGTCTAAGGAAGTCGAGAAGAGTATTAACGCCCGTGCTCCGGCCACCGGAAACCAGGTGCCCGGAGGTCGGCTGCCGTCCACTACTCACGAGTGCGTCCCAGTACATAACCAATTGATAAAGATCGAGAGGCGCTGCCTTGCCCTTCTTCACTTCGAAAATGTCGAGCGGGCCTCCGTTGACAGTTTGATCCCACATGATGTCCACGGCAATTCCGTGTGCGCAGTCGAACTCACGCTCGACAACATGGCTCGGCCTTGCAAGCCCCTTAATATGAGTGAACAACTCATCTCGCAAGTCTGCTTCTGATTTTCCTCCTCCGTGCGGTAGTTCATCGGCAGAAACCGCTTGCTGAATACCTTCAACGATTGCGTGCCAAGTCGGACTGTCAAAATCAATGCTGGTTTTATTGTTTAGAGTTGGCGGCGCAACTCCTCGCTCACCGGGAATGATAAACTCTCCTGCAACTCCATTCAGTGATGGGTGCCTGTCGCGCGCCCAAATTTCGCTTATTAGCCGCGTGGCGACCGTCCGCTTTCCGACCCGGATATCGACGCCCTGAGATTCAGGCGCGTGCTTGTAATACAAGAGGCGTTTCTTGGTTTCCGGGGAATCCTTGTCGACAAGCCCTACGTTGCCTGTGATCGTTACCTGATGGCCGGCAATGGTAAGAGTAAAGGTAACGGTCTCACGTGATCTGAAGTCAGGAGAAATAGGGTCAACATGATCCAGCGTACCAAGACCGGTAGATGTCAGTATTTGCGTGGTCGCCCGGACACCGCCTTCCAGATAGCCGCGGTAGAAGACTCCAAGGTGTTCTCTAAGATAGTCCATGATTCGGCCAACGTCGCGCGGCAACGCACCGCGTCTACCGAAAGCAACAGATTGCATATATGTCATGGGTACAACGATCTCGCAAACAGTGCCGGTCGCTTCGGATGCGTAGGCAGGCCATTCAGCCGCTGGAAAACTGTTTATCGGCATCATGAAGGAGAATGGTCGCTTACATTGATGGAATTCACCACGTTCGATGGCCTCTGAGTCTCGTGTTCGAAAATACCAGTCCGTCTGTGAAAGCTGCTCAGCCTTTGCTAGCACGTTCTTTAGCCCGAAGCCATGTTCATTGAGATGAGACGCCCCGCCGGGAGGATACCCAAGTGAGAAAACCTCGTTCTCAAGTCGTTCGAGCGAAATTCCATGGCCGTTGTCCCATACTCGAAGGATATAAAGATCCCCGCCGTCAGGGTGCTGAGAAATATCGACGCAGACCTTCCGATTCGCATCCGTTGCCGCGAGCGCATTGTCGACTAACTCGGCCACCATGTTTTGGAGATGAAGTGGTGCCTGGGCGAGTCCGCGCACTGTCCCTTTCTCATGAGGCACTCCGCGTGTAGCACTTGGCATTGTGATTCTCCGCCAGTCACGGCTCTTGGTTCTTTTTGTATGGCTCGTCCGAGTTTATAACCCAACAATCTTGGGTATGGTAACACGGGATATCCCATGTTACCCGACATAAATTGGTCTAGCTCGTCTCGCCCTTCAGGCGTTGACCGCCTGCCACAGAGAGCGCCAGGACTGGTGGAGCAGCTCGTCAATGCGCCGCCAGTCTTCTTCGGTGACGCCGCCGTGCTCGGCCTGGCGGTCGCGTATCTCCATGGCCTCGGCTCGGAGGCGCGCGTGCTCCATCAGTTTGTCTTCGGGGACGCGGTAGATTTCGGAGGCGAGGGCGGCGAGCGCGCGCGCAAGGTCGCCGGGTGCGTGCTCGGCGCGCTGGCGATGGACGATCCACCATTCGAGTTCGAGGCGGGCGGCCCGCTCCGGGTCGAAGTCTGTGTCGGAGACTTCGCGGATTGACTTGTAGAAGCTGGAGAGGTCGGGGAGCGCGCGCTCGTAGTCGGCGCGCGTGTGCCCGTCCTTGAAGACGAAGGCGGCGCGCGCGGCCCGGTAGGCGACCGACTGAGAGCGCCAGAGCGGCAGGCGGTACTGCCTGCGCAGAAGCTCTGACATCTGTGTGAAGAGGCGCAGGCGCTGGCGGCTGTAGTAGGAGCGCCACATCTCGGTCTCAAGGCGTGCGACCTCATCGGGGTCGAAGTCGCGCAAGGAAGTGTGGCGCGGCGCGTAGAGGTCGTAAGCGACCCACGCGACGAGCGCGAGCAGGAGGGCGGCGGCGACGGCGAGCGCGCGCCTCAATCTTCGCCTCCGCGGTCGGACTGCTTCGTTAACGGTCGTGGCGGTCGTCATGCTTCGTCTGCCCCTTCGGTCAGGAATTAACCTCGACGGATAAGATACGCAGGATTGAAGGGGGCGGATTCAGGCGTCAACATTTCAGCCCGCACGTCCAGGACGATTTTCGTTAACGTCCAGGACAATTTTCGTTCGGGCTTACTGCCTGAGAGGCGTCAGGCGCTGGCGCTGAGGTCGTGGCGGCCGAGCTTGAGGTAGAGGCCGCGGCGCGTGAGGCCGAGTTCGCGCGCGGCGCGCGAGATGTTGCCGTTGTGCTTTCGGAGCGCCTCGGCGATCATGCGCCGCTCAAGCTCGGCCATCGCGTCGGCGAGCGTGAGGCCCTGCGCGATGGCATCGGAGGCTGCGGAGGAGGCGAGGCCGGCGTGCGCGTGCGGCGCGTGCGGCGCGACGGCGCTCGCCGCCGAAGGCGCGACGCGGAGCAGCTCCGGCGAGAGGTGGTTGGGCGTAATCACCGTGCCGTCCTCGGCGCGCGCGACGATGCGCTGAATCTCGTTGGTGAGCTGGCGGACGTTGCCGGGCCAGTCGCAGACCATGAGGAGGTCGAGCGTCTGCGGGGTGACGGTGATGTCGCGCCGCCCGAACTTGGCCGAGTAATGGTTGATGTAGTAGTTGACGATGGTCGGAATCTCGCTGCGGCGCTCGCGAAGGGGCGGCACGCGCAGGCGGATGACGTTCAGGCGGTAGTAGAGGTCTTCGCGGAAGCGACCGTCGGCGACCATGCCTTCGAGGTCTGTGTTGGTGGCGGCGATGATGCGCACGTCAACCTTCTGCGGTCGCTGCTCGCCCAGAGGTTGAATCTCGCCCTCCTGAAGGAAGCGCAGGAGCTTCGGCTGCACGTCCAGAGGCAGGTCGCCGATCTCGTCGAGGAAGAGCGTGCCGCCCGCGGCGGTGCGGATGACGCCCGCCGAGTCCTGCACCGCGCCCGTGAACGCGCCGCGGCGGTAGCCGAAGAGGTAGCCTTCGGAAAGCTCTTTGGGTACGGCTGTGCAGTTGAAGGGGATGAAGACCTTCGAGCGGCGCGAGGAGAGCGCGTGGATGGCGCGCGCGACTAGTTCCTTGCCCGTGCCCGACTCGCCCGTGATGAGCACCGTCACGTCGGACGAGCGAATCTTGTGAACCTCTTCGACGAGGCGCGTCATGGCGGGGCTGGAGTGGATGAAGCCAGGCATGAGCGACGCGCCGGCGAGCGAGTCCTGCGCCTGCGGGTCTGAGCCTGTGCGCGCGCGCGCGCGCAAGGCGCATACGTCCATCCCCAACTCGACGACTCTCAGAAGCGGCTCAAGCGGTGCCCCGCCGGGCAGCGCGCACGCGGCGCGCGGCGAGACGAAGAGCGTCGCGGGCGGGGCCGAAGAGGGCCGAAGCGGGATGAGGCGCGCGTCCTCTCTGGCCGAGAGCGTCTCGCGCTCCTCGTCCGTGGTCGCGCGTTCGAGGGCGGCGGAGATTTGCGCGGCCTCGCCTTCGGTGCAGCCGTGCGAGATGACGACCTTCGTGTGGCCGTCCTCGCCCGCCTCGGCGACGACGACGCGCGCGGCGCGCGTCTCCTGGTGAATGACCGCCGCCAGCTCGCGCAGGAGAAGCTCGCGCGAGGCGACGGCCTCGGCCAGCCGCAGCGTCAGGAGCTGCGCGGTCGCGGGCGGCTCCGCGTGCTCTTCGGCGACGCTGCCCTCAAGCTCTTCGAGGAACTCTTCGGCGCGTTCGAGGTCGAGCTTCGCGCCCAGCTCGCGGAAGGTGTGGATGGCGAGGCCGAGATGCTCGGCTGCGCGCTCTCCTTGCGCGGCTGCGGCGTGCGCGCGGCCCAGGAGGTAGTGCGCGCGCGCGATGCGGTAGCGGTCGCCCGACAGCTCCGAGATCGAGAGGCAGCGACCGAAGTGGTGGACGGCGCGCGCGGCCTCCTTCTGCGCGAGCGCGAGCAGGCCGCAGACGCGCTGCGCCTCGCCCGCGACGGCCATGTCCGTGGCCGAGTCGGCGATCTCTTCGGAGACCTTCTCCAGCAGCGACGCGCAGGTCTCCGGCTCGCCGTTCTGCAAACGCGCCTCCGCGAGCAGAAGGTTCGACTCGCAGACCGCCTGGTGGTCGCCGATCTTCTCGGCGAGCGCGAGCGCGCTGTCGCCCATCGCCAGAGCCTTCGCCGTCAGCTCAAGCGCGATGTAACAGCGCGTCGCCGTGCGCATGGCCTGGGCCGCGTACCAGTTCTTTCCGTGGCGCGTGGCGGTCTCGACGGCGCGCTCCAGGTAGGCGCGCGCGCCGTCCAGCTCGCCGCGGTACATCCGCAGCTCGCCGAGCGAGTCGAAGATCATCGAGGTCGTCGCCGCGTGCTCGTCGATCTCCATTGCGAGTTCGAGCGCGCGCTTCAAGGCCGCGTGCGCGCGATCCCACTCGCCGATGAGCATGAGGTTGATGCCGAGGTTGTTGAAGCCCGTAGCGGCGTTGTCCTTGTGCTCGGTCGTCTCGTAGTAGGTGACGGCCTTCTCCAGGGCGCGGATGCCGTCGTGCGGTCGCTTGAGGAACCAGTAGGCCCCGGCGATGTTGTTGTAAATCTTGCCGAGCAGGTAGGGCGCGGTGCGCTCGCCGATGAGCTGCACGGCCTGCTCGAAGTTCTCGACGGCGCGTTCGTAGAGGCCCTCGTGCGAGTCGGCCATCGCCAACCCGAAGTAGCCCTCGGCCAGGCCCCGCCAGTCGCCTGTGTGGCGGTAGTGTTCGAGCGCCTTGTTCGAGTGGTCGCGCGCGATGGAGTATTCATTGATGGAGCGGTAGACGCGCGCGAGCGCGGCGTAGGTGTCGCCGAGTTGCGCGTCCGTGCCGCCGCGCTCGGTGGCCGCGCGCAACTCGGCGTTGAGGACGGCGATGGCCTTCGGGTGGTCGCCCGTGTAGTTGTAGGCGAGGCCGAGCTGGACGCGGACGCTGGCGTAGGTCTCGGCGTCGAGCGGCCCCTGCGAATCCGCCGGCTCGTACATCTGCACGGCTTCGAGCGAGTCGCCGTAGCGCCCCTTGATTTCGAGCGGTAAGGAGAGAAGGCGGCGCGCGCGCGCCAGCACCACAGGCTCGCGCCGGGCCGCCGAGATGATCTGGCGCAGGCGCGACTCGGCGGCGGTCGGCAGGCCGCGATCGAGAAGCTCGCGCGTCTCTTCGAGCTGCTCTTCGAGCGGGGCGGACGGAGCGCGCGCGCCGCGCCGCGCGTCGCCGATGTGGACGACGGACGACGAGCCGGTCTTGGCCGGGCGTTCGCCCGACTCTCCGTCACCTTTCTGCAAGCGCGAAGTCATGCGGCAAGTTCTCTGCTCGCTTGAGAGACGTGTCGGCGTTCTCTTGCTGTTGTTATTTCGGCGGCTGGAAGAAGAGTGCTCAAACTTCCTGGAACCTTGCACCCTTCAGAACACTGCCAAAGGTTTGTCAGTTCCAGACTTTAGCATAAAGGAGTAGACAGTAGCCAGTAGTTAGTAGCCAGTAGTGTGGTTTGTTCAGTGTTGAGCTTTGAGCGAGTAAGGTTCACCGCAGAGGCGCAGCAGCACGCAGAGGAAGCGCAGAGGCTTGAGTGGTCATCAGTCTCTGCGCCCTCTCTGCGAACTCTGCGCCTCTGCGTTGAAATCTCCGTGCTCTACGCTCAAGACTGAAGAGACCCGGAGTTAGTACCTCACACCGCAAACGCCGTCGCCTTCACATCACTTGGCTCAGAACAGCTTTCTACTGGCTACTGACTACTGGCTACTGTCTACCCCAAAGAGGCACGTCTTTTGACAGACACTCTTTTAAGTTGTCAGGCGCGGGCCGGTTTGGTACAAATCACGTCAAAGAACACCCCTGAGCGTAGCGTGTGAGTACAGACGGGAAGGGCCTGGCGGTTTCGCCCTTCGGGCCGGAAGGAGCGCGGGCATGTACAGACCCATCAAGCGATTCCTCGTCGGAAACCCGATCTCGACGGCGATGGCGCACCACGAGCGCCTCAACAACCAGACCGCGCTCGCCGTCTTCTCCTCCGACGCGCTCTCGTCTGTCGCCTACTCGACCGAGGCCATCCTCGTCGTGCTCGTCGCGGAGGCCGGCGCGGGCGCGAACGGCTACCTCGTTCCCATCGTCTTCGGCATCGTCGTCCTGCTCGCCATACTCACGCTCTCTTACCGCCAGACGATCAAGGCTTACCCTTCGGGCGGCGGAGCCTACATCGTCGCCAAAGATAACCTCGGCACGCTGCCCGGACTCGTCGCCGGCGCGTCGCTTCTGGTTGACTACATCCTGACCGTGGCCGTCTCAATCTCGGCGGGCGTCGCGGCGATAACTTCCGCGGTCAACGGGACGCGCTTCGAGTTCCTGCAACAGAACCGCGTCTCGCTCTGTCTCCTGATGATCGCCTTCATCGCCGTGGTGAACCTGCGCGGCGTGCGCGAGTCGGGCGCGATCTTCGCAGGCCCGACCTACCTCTTCATCCTCGGCATGCTCATCCTCATCGTCGGCGGCTTCGTCCGCTACTACGCCACAGGACAGACGATGCCGCAGCCCGAACACATGCAGTACGAGATGCACGAGGCGACGTTTGCGCACAGCGCGATTGCGAGCGGCGCGCTCACCTGGCTTGTGCTGCGCGCCTTCGCCGCCGGCTGCACGGCCTTAACGGGCGTCGAGGCCATCTCGAACGGCGTGCCGGCGTTTAAGCGGCCGGAGTCGAAGAACGCCTCGGCGACGCTCACCTGGATGGCCGTTGTGATGACTGTGCTCATCCTCGGCACGGGCCTGCTCGCTTACAAGATTCAGGCGATACCCATCGGCGAGGAGGAGACGCTCGTCTCGGCGATGACGCGCCACACCTTCGGCGCTGGCCTCGTCTACTACTACGTGCAGGCGACGACCGCGGCCATCCTCGTCCTCGCCGCCAACACTTCGTTCGCGGACTTCCCGCGGCTCGCCAGCCTGCTCGCCGCCGACAGGTTTCTGCCGCGCCAGCTCGCCAACCGCGGCGACCGTCTCGTCTTCTCAAACGGCGTCATCATCCTGGCGCTTCTGGCCGCCGTGCTCGTCGTCGTCTTCAAGGGGTCGGAGCAGGCAATGCTGCCGCTCTACGCGCTCGGCGTCTTCTGTTCGTTCACGCTCTCGCAGGCCGGGATGGTCGTCCACTGGCTGCGCGAGCGCAAGGCCGACGAGGCCGAGGCCCGCATCCGCGCCGAGGAGAGCGAGGAAGACATCCACCGCACGATTGATCCGGGACTGGCCTCGCACGAGCTTGAGCGCATCGCCGCCATCGAGAGCGACCGCGGCAGCCACTGGCTCCTGCCGACCCTCATCAACGGCGCGGGCGCAATCGTCACCTTCGTCGTCCTCTGCATCATTGCCGTCACGAAGTTGGTGCACGGCGCTTGGGCCGTCGTGGTCGTCATCGGCCTCATCGTCCTGATGTTTCGCTCGATCAACTGGCACTACCGGATGGTCGCCTCGCAGCTCGCTCTGGGGAAGACGCCGAAGCCGACGCAAGTGGGCCGCCACCGCGTCATCGTCCCCGTCTCAGGCATCCACCGCGGCGTGCTGCCGGCCCTCGAATACGCGCGGGGCATCTGCGGCGACACGACGGACGGCTGCGTCAACGCCGTCTACGTCGAAGTGAACCCGCAGGTCACGTCGGAGCTTCGGCGCGAGTGGGAGAAGTGGGGCATGGGCATCCGGCTCGAAGTCGTCGAGTCGCCGTTCCGCTCAATCACGACGCCGCTGCTCGACTACATCAAGAGCGAAGCCCGGCGGCAGGACGGAGGGATGACGACGGTCGTGCTCCCCGAATTCGTGCCCGCGCGCTGGTGGCAGCACCTCCTGCACAACCAGACCTCGTTCCTCATCAAGGCCAAGCTCCTCTTCAACCCGCGCGTCATCGTCACGAGCGTGCCCTACCACCTGCGACGGTAAGCGCTTTCTGACCGAAGACAAAATTAAGGAAGGACAGAGACGGTGGTTTTAGTCGAGCGTGTTACGGATGGAAGCTAACCGCAGAGGCACAGAGATGGCACGGGGAGCGCGCGAGTACAGTACCGCGAGCAGTAGCGAGCGGGTTGAAGCTCCGACAAGAGCTTGCCTCGCGGGCCTGCTACCCACTCGCTACCGCTCACGGTACTGTAACCCTCTGTAAGTGACAAAGAGATGGCCGAACAAGCAGCGCGAACGAAGGAGAAGGGCGGCTGGCTCAAGCGCTGGCTGCTCAAAGGTCACGTCAGGGAGGCCGAAGGGCCGCACGATGAGACGCACCAACACCAGCACGCCTGGTGGCAGGTGATGTGCCTCACGGGCGTCGACTACTTCTCGACGCTCGGCTACCAGCCCGGCATAGCCTTCCTCGCCGCGGGCTACCTCTCGCCCGTCGCCACGCTCATCCTCGTGCTGCTGACGCTCTTCGGCGCGCTCCCGATCTACAGCCGCGTCGCCGACGAAAGCCCGCACGGCGAAGGCTCCATCTCCATGCTCGAACACCTGCTCTCGCGCTGGAAAGGGAAACTCTTCGTCCTCGCGCTCTTGGGCTTCGTCGCCACAGACTTCATCATCACCATCACGCTCTCCGCCGCCGACGCCACCGAGCACATCCTCCAGAACCCATATGTGCCGCGCCTCCTGGAACACCGCATCACCGTGACGCTCGCCCTCATCACGCTCCTCGGCGCGATCTTCATCAAGGGCTTCAAGGAGGCCATCGGCGTCGCGGTCGCGCTCGTCGGCGCGTATCTGAGCTTAAACCTCGTCGTCATCGGGCGCGGCATCTACGAGATCGCCACGCACCCTTCGCTCTTCCCCGGCTGGAAGCAGGCTATGTTGAGCGCGCCGCAGGTGCACGGCAACCCGATGCTCGCCGTCGGCCTCGCACTGCTTCTGTTCCCGAAGCTCGCGCTCGGACTCTCCGGCTTCGAGACGGGCGTGGCCGTCATGCCGCTGGTCAAAGGCGACAAGGGTGACGACTCCACGCACCCGCAGGGGCGCATACGCAACACGCGCAAGCTCCTCATCATCGCCGCGCTGATTATGAGCGTGCTGCTGATTACGAGCAGCCTTATCACGACCCTGCTCATCCCCGCCGCCGAGTTCGCCGCGCCCTCGGCGGCAGACCCCGGCGGCGGCGAAGCCTACGGTCGCGCGCTCGCCTACCTCGCGCACCACTTCTTCGGCAACGGCTTCGGCACCGTCTACGACCTGAGCACCATCTCGATCCTCTGGTTCGCGGGGGCGTCGGCGATGGCGGGGCTGCTCAACATCGTGCCGCGCTACCTGCCGCGCTACGGCATGGCCCCCGACTGGACGCTGGCCACCCGCCCGCTGGTGCTGATCTACACCGCGATCTGCTTCCTGGTGACGGTGCTCTTCCGCGCCAGCGTGGACGCGCAGGCGGGCGCCTACGCCACCGGCGTCCTCGCGCTGATGAGCTCAGCCTCCATCGCCGTCACCCTCTCCGCCTGGCGCAAGGGGCAGCGCGCCCTGATGGTGGCCTTCGGGCTGATCGCCGCGATCTTCGTCTACACCACCGCGGTGAACAGCATCGAGCGTCCCGAGGGCGTCAAGATCGCCCTGATCTTCATCGTGGCGATCGTCATCACCTCGCTGATCTCGCGCGCCGCGCGCACCACCGAGCTGCGGGCGACCGAGATCCGGCTCGACCCGGCGGCCGAGCGATTCATCGAGGAGTCGGCCCGCTTCGGCGAGATTCGCGTCATCGCCAACCACCCGGACGAGCGCGACTCGCGCGAGTACCTGCTCAAGGAGCGCGAGCAGCGCGAGGACAACCACATCCCCGGCGGCGCGCCGGTCCTCTTCCTGGAGGTGACCGTCCGCGACGCCTCCGAGTTCGCCCACATCCTCGACATCAAGGGGGAGGAGATC
>JALZHC010000292.1 GCA_030914105.1 Acidobacteriota bacterium | reverse complement strand
CTACGGGGTTGAAGAAGACGGGCGGCTGCGTGAACTGGTAGAAGGCGAAGACGGTCGCGCCGATGAGGAGGATGAAGAACTGCATCGGCACCTTGACCAGCCCGTTGAAGAGAAGGCCAAGACGGCTCTGCGCCGCCGACTCGCCGGTGAGGTAGCGCTGCACCTGCGACTGGTCTGTGCCGAAGTAGGAGAGCGCGAGGAAGCAGCCGCCAATGAGGCCCGACCAGAAGTTGTACTGGTTGCGGATGTCGAAAGAGAAGTCAACCACGTTGAGGCGGCCGAGCTTGCCTGCGACGTGCGTCGCTTCGAGGAAGGAAACGTCCGTCGGGAGCAGGCGGACGAGCGTGACGAAGGCGACAAGCATGCCGCCCATGATGATGAGGAACTGTAGGAAGTTCGCGTTGTCGACGGCGCGCGCGCCGCCCGTCGAGGCGTAGAGCATGACGCAGCCGCCGATGATGAAGATGACGACACGTATGTCCCAGCCCATGATGACCGAGAGGATGAGAGAGGGCGCGTAGATGGAGACGCCGGTCGAGAGTCCGCGCAGCGCGAGGAAGAGGGCGGCGGCGAGCGTGCGCGTCTTCAGGTCGAAGCGGCCTTCGAGGTACTCGTAGGCCGTGTAGACCTTCAGCCGGTGATAAAGGGGAACGGCTGTAATCGAGAGGACGACCATCGCCACGGGGAGACCCAAGTAGACCTGCACGAAGCGCATGCCGTCGGTGAAGGCTTGGCCCGGAGTGGAGAGGAAGGTGATGGCGCTCGCCTGCGTCGCCATGATGGAGAGGGCGACGTGGTGCCAGCGCAAGCGGCGGTCAGCGACGAGGAAGTCGTCGAGGTCGCGCGTGCGCCGCCCCTTCCAGAGTCCGTAGGCGACGATGCCGGCCATCGCGGCCAGAAGCACTAGCCAGTCGAGTGTTCTCATCTGAACGCACGTGTGAAGAGGTAGAAGAGCAGGACGAGCATGGCGAGGACGGCGAGCACGAACGCGTAAGGGGTCGCCCAACTGCCGCCGACCGGCGGCGGCCCGTCAGTCACTTTGCTGTTGGCCTGCGGCCCTTCGGTCGTTCGCATCGCGTCGCGCCTCTCTTCGTCTCGCATCTTCAACCTTCCCTGAGCCGTTCGCGAAGCTGCCTGATGTCGGGCCAGCCGTAGCCGACCAACGCGAGCGTGTGCGTGCCGCGCGCGAGCGTGCTCGTGCGCGCGCGGCGACCGCCGAACTTCTCGTAGAAGCGACGCCCCGTGTCGTTGATCTCCAAAGCCCAGACGAGCATCGCACGGTAGCCGGACGCGACGAGCCGCTCGACGACGGCGAGCATCAGGCGACGCCCTAGCCCGCGGCGCTGGAACGATTCGAGCAGGTAGATGGCGTAAAGCTCGCCGTCGAACTCCGCGTCGCCCTCGCGCTCGCGCCCGCCCGAAGCGAAGCCGAAGACCTCGCCGGCATCCCGTTCGGCGACGAAGACGCACTCCTCCTGCGCGCGCTCCGGGTCGTTCAGAGACTCTTCCCAACGCGGCACCCTTCGCTCAAGCGTTATCTCGGCGAGGTAGTCTTCGGGCAGACGGCCGCGGAAGGTCGTGTGCCAGCTCTCGACCTGCACGCGCGCAATCGACGCCGCGTCCGCGGCCCGCGCCTCTCGAATGTGAAAGCCTTCGGCCATCCGCCGCGCCCTCTACTTCCTGCCCGCCGAGATCAGGTTCACGAAGAGGCGGTACGCGCCGGGCACGCCCGCGGGCAGTTGGCGGAAGAAGGCGAGCGAGGTGAAGACGTATGTGCCACGCCCTACGCGCGCGATGAGGGTCGAGCCTTTCAAGTCCTGCTCGCCGGGGTCGTGTGCGGAGAAGAGCGGCGTGTAGCGCGCGTCGAAGTCGGATGCGAAGTAGAGGCCGCGCTCCTGCACCCAGCCTTTGAAGTCCGCGGGCGTAATCTTGTTCGGCGCGTTCAGGGCGGGGTCGTCGGGCGCGAGCAGCGTGACGGCGGCGTCCTCGTCCGTGACTCGATCCTGCGTGAGCTTGAAGGGGTAGGGGCCGAGCTGCGCGCCTTCGAGCGTGCGGTCGGGCGTGTTGTACTGCACGACGAGCGTGCCGCCGCGCTCGACGTATTCGAGGAGACGCCGCTGGTTCTTCCTCAAAGCCGCGCGCGTGTTGTAGGCGCGCACGCCGACGATGACGGCGTCGAAGCGCGAGAAGTCTGCGGCGTCGAGGTCTTCGTCCGAAAGCAGCGTCACGTCGTAGCCGACCTGACGCAAGGCTTCTGGTATCTCGTCGCCCGAACCCATGACGTAAGCGACGCGGCTGCCGCGCCGCTGCAAGTCGACGCGCACAAGCTCCGCCGAGGCCGGAGGGAAGAGCGTCTGGCGCGGGATGTGCGGGTAGTCAATCTCCTCTAGCCCGCGGGTG
The DNA here is from genome assembly GCA_030914105.1 of Acidobacteriota bacterium. Classification (GTDB taxonomy): domain Bacteria; phylum Acidobacteriota; class Blastocatellia; order Pyrinomonadales; family Pyrinomonadaceae; genus QHXN01. Next base: position 3,187 of record JALZHC010000292.1, on the reverse strand, counting down.
AAGACCTTGCCGCCCGCGTCGAACTCCGCCGCGAGCGTGGCCGTCGCGCCGCCTGGCGGCGGCGTGACGTTGAAGTCGGCCTTGAACTCCGCGTCCTTGCCCTTGAGCGTCGCCGGCACTTCCGTCGGCGAGGCAGACCAGCCCGCGGGCAGCTTCAGGCGGAGCACGCCTGCGGTCTCGCCGGCCACGTTGCTCTTGATTCTCACGCGCACCTGACGTGCTTGCCGGTCGGGAAAGACGAGCGTCCGCTCTTCGACGCCGACGGCGATTTCGGGGACGACGGCGACGCGCCGGTAGAGGTCGCCGCGCACGCGGTCAGTCCAGCGGAAGAGGACGGGCACGGGGAAGGAGACGGCGTCGCCGCCTGTGCCGAGGCCGACCGTCACGTACATTTCGAGAGGCGGCGAGTTCTCCGGCGTGCCGATGAGCAACTGTTCTTTGACGTTGAAGAGACCCTTGCCCGGCTCTTCGCGCAGCCAGTAGGGCTGGCTGTATTCGGCGGGCGCGGTAATGTTGAGTTCCTGCGTGACCGGCTGGTTGTTCTTGAGGTCGAGGCCCGCCGCGGTCGGCCTGTCGGTGATGAGGCCGAGGTCAAGGAGGCGCGCGGGGAAGTCTGAGCGGTTGACGAGGGTCGTGTTGACTTTGACCGGAGAGCCGGGCGTCACGTAAGGGTCGGGCGCGGTCGCCTCAATCCAGAGTCCCGCGCACGCGCGAATCACTTCGCCGAGTCGCTCGCGCTTCTCAAAGACCCACGGGTCAGCCTGAAGTTTTGCAGCGGACATCTGGGTCAGCTCTCCATAGGCGCGCAGGAGCAGAGGCAGGACGGCCTGCGGGTTTGCCGCGTCGTACTTCGCTGCGGCGTCGGCGAGAAGTTGTCCGACCGCTTCGCCGTTGCGGATTCGGTGCCACGTCAAATCAACGCCGTCGAAGAGGTCTTTCGTCGCAGGCTCGCCCTTGATGTGCGCGAAGTAGTTGAGGGCGGAGCCGCGGCGCGCGGGCGTGCCCTGGCCCTGGCTCTTGTGCATCGTGCGGCTCTCGGCGGCGATCTCGGTGTAAGACTTGCCGAGCGCGGGGCTGTACTCGCCCACGTCAACGCTCAAAAGCTTGTCGGCGTCTTTCGGTCGCTCGCCCGGTCGGAAGTTGAAGGAGTTCCAGACGAGACGCTTCGGCTTCCAGGGCTCGACGTACTTGAGTTGTTCGGGGAAGCGCGCGGGGTCGCCCGCCGCGTCGAAGGCTTCGCCGGCGAGGATTGCGGAGGCTGTGTGATGGCCGTGCCCGCCCTCGCCCGTCGTTGGGAAGCGCGTGATGATAACGTCGGGGCGGAAGCGGCGTATGACCCAGACGACATCGGAGAGCACCGCGTCGTGGCCCCAGATGCGCAGGGCCTCTTCGGGCGACTTCGAGAAGCCGAAGTCAATCGCGCGCGTGAAGAACTGCTCCGCGCCGTCGACGCGCCGCGCGGCGAGCAGCTCCTGCGTGCGGACGAGTCCGAGCAGCTCGCCCTTCTCCGTGCCGAGAAGGTTCTGGCCGCCGTCGCCGCGCGTGAGCGAGAGGTAGGCCGTGCGCACGCCGCGCCCACGCGCGAGGTAGGCCAGCAGCGCCGTGTTCTCGTCGTCCGGGTGCGCGCCGACGTAGAGGACGCTCCCCACCACGCCGAGCCGGCGCAGGGCTACTTCAGTCTCCGCCGCGTCGGGCGTGGCGGGCTGCTGCGCTTTGATTGGCGGCGCGGAGAAGAAGAGGAGCGATAAGAGGAGCAGCGGGAGTGCGACGGTCGTGCGACGGGCCGGAGGTTTCATCATGTGCGAAGCGGCGCGAACAGATTTCTACAGGGTCAGAGCGAGGCTATTCTTCCCAACCCGCGGCGCGGCGGTCAACCTCGCCGATGTAAAAAATTTGTAATCGTTACGGCGTGGCTCAGTTCGTCGGTGAGGTGGCGGCGTTCTTGTTCGCGGCAGCGTTCGTGTTGGCGTTCGAGTTCGCGCCCGCGTTCGCGTTGGCGTTCTGGTTGGCGTTCGCGTTGGAGTTCTTCTGCTTGAGCATCTGCTCCTGGTGCTTGCGCATCTCTTCGACGCGCTGCGCGCCGTTGCGGGCCTTCTCAAGGAGGTCTGCCGCGGGGTAGTTGTCGGGGTTGATCTCCAGAGCCTTGTTGAGCGCGGCGACCGCTTCGTCGTACTGCGCGAGCTTGTACTCGACGATGGCCAGCTCGTAGTACTTGTCGTCGCGGTTTTCGTCCGACTCCGAAAGGTTGCGCACGGAGTCCTTGAGCGCGCGCGCCGCGTCCTCGAACTTGTCGAGCTTCTCGTAGCAGAGGCCGAGGAAGTAGTAGGCGTCGGCGTTCTTCGGCTCTTGGCGGGTGAGCTTCTCGTAGGCCTTGGCGGCGTCGCCGAAGGCTTTGTCGGCCTCTTCCTTCTGTCCCGTGGCGTGGAGCGCGAGGCCGAGACGGTAGTGCGCTTCGGCGAAGTCGGGGTCGAGCTCGACTGCCTTCTGCAATTCTTCGACGGCCTCGTCGTCTCGGTCGTGGCGGTAAGCGTCCACGCCGCGCTCGAAGAGTGCGTGTGCGTCGCCGTCGGGCTGAGCTTGCGCGTTCTGCTGCGCTGCGTTCTCGGAGCCGGCGGCGTTCTGGCCGGCCCGACGTCGAGAGCAGCCCGCATAAAACAGCGAGAGGGCGACGAGGGCCGTAAGTGTCGCACGGGCGATTCTCATGTTCTTGATTTCCGCGGAAGGCGCTGGCGGACTGAAAGTATCTACGCCAAATCTGCCGGAGAGTCAAACGAGGGGGCGGCGGCGCGGCCCTTCCGGACTGACTTTTGCTTGAAGCCTGTAAGGGGCGGCGGGGTGTATCGCTTGCGTTCAAGGGGGCGCGTGTGAGATGGAGCTGAGAGGCCGCGAGACGGAGATAAGTCCAACGGAGAGGACAATTCCTAACGACCCGGAAAAGACTATGGTCGCGCCGCGCTTCGACGAGAAATCCGTACAGGGCGCGCGGCCCGCAGTCCCGCTCAACTGGCGCGGCAGGGCGCGCACGTCTCTGCCGGTCGTCCTTCTGTGCGTCGCCGCGGGGCTGCTCGGCGGCTTAGTCGTCGTCTTCGCCTTCACGCTCTGGCAGAGGAACAGCAGCAGCCCGCGCGCAGAGACGACGGCTGCACAACAGCAGACCGGCGGCGCGGCCAACTCCGCCACGTCTGAG
>JALZHC010000870.1 GCA_030914105.1 Acidobacteriota bacterium | reverse complement strand
CGGCGCGAGCACGGCGCTCTTCCTCGTCGGGCTGGTTGACGACTTCCTGCACATCAAGCCCTATCAGAAGTTGATCGGCCAGGTCTTGGGCGCGAGCGCCGTGGTCTACTTCGGGCTGCTGCTGCCGTGGGGCTGGGGCGCGTCCCTCGGGCTGCTGGTGACGATCTTCTGGCTCATCGGGATTACGAACGCGATCAACCTGCTCGACAACATGGACGGGCTGGCCGCGGGCATCTCGGCCATCGCCGCGGTCTTCATCGCGGCGAGCTTCGCCATGAACGGGCGCACGGTCGAGGCGGCGACGCTCGCGGCCTTCGCCGCCGCGCTCGTCGGCTTCCTGGTCTACAACTCAAACCCGGCCTCCGTCTTCATGGGCGACTGCGGCTCGATGTTCATCGGCTTCTTCCTCGCCAGCTCGGCCCTGCTCGCTTCGGCGGGCGACCGCGGTCGCAGCTTCATCGTCGTCATCGCCGTCCCCGTGCTCATCCTCTTCATCCCCATCTTCGATACGACGCTCGTCACGGTGGTGCGCAAGCTTTCGGGCCGCGCGGCCTCGCAAGGCGGGCGCGACCACACCTCGCACCGCCTCGTCGCGCTCGGACTCTCGGAGCGGCGGGCCGTCTGGATGCTCTACGCCTTCGCCGGCGCGTCGGGCCTTCTGGCGATGCTGGTGCGGCAGTTCGAGTACCACACAGGCATCGCGATGGTCGCGGGCTTCGCCGTCGTGCTGACTCTGATCGGCGTCTACCTCGCGGGCGTGGAGGTCTACGACGAGGCAGAGGTGGCCGCGGCGCGCGAGCGCCGGCTCGTCTCATTCCTCGTCGACCTCTCCTACAAGCGACGCATCTTCGAGGTGCTCCTCGACGTGGTGCTCGTCATCCTCGCCTACTACGCCGCATACGTCACGCTCTTCGGCGCGGAGCTTTCGCCGCAGGTCTGGGCGCTCTTTCTTTCGACCATCCCCGTGCTCATCTTCGTGAAGATGACGGCGCTGCTCGCGGCGGGCGTCTACCGCGGCATCTGGCGCTACATCAGCCTCGAAAACCTGATCGTCTACGCGAAGGCGGTCGCGGTCGGGTCGGTGGCGAGCGTGCTGGCGCTCCTGTTCGCCTTCCGCTTCGAGGGCTTCTCGCGCGCCGTCTTCGTCCTCGACGCGCTCTTCTTCTTCCTGATGCTCGCCGGCAGCCGCGTCGCCTTCCGCCTGCTCCGGCAGATGCTCCCGGCCGGGACGAACGGCGGGCGACGCGTCCTCATCTACGGCGCGGGCGACGCCGGCGAGCTGCTGCTGCGCGAGATGCGCAACAACCTTCGGCTCCAGTACACGCCCGTCGGCTTCGTGGACGACGACCCGCATAAGAAGGGCAAAGTCATCCACGGCCTGCGCGTCTTCGGCGGCAACGGGAATCTGCGACGCATCTGCGAGGAGCAGAAGGTCGAAGAGGTTCTCATCTCCAGCTCCAAGATCGAGGAGGAGCGCGTCCGCCAGATTCTGCGCGACTGCGACGAGGCCCAGATTACACTCAAGCGCATGCGCATCGAGATCGAGCTGGTCGGAGACGAATACTGAACAGTCCAGAGTCTGAAGTCTCAGAGTCAGGAGTCAAGACCGTTTGCCTTTGACTCCAGACTCCAGACTCCGGACTCCTGACTTCTGACTCAGACTTATGGCAGAACAGGTCGCACTCATCAACGTCCGTCCCGTGTGGCTGCGCGCGCCGCTGCTGATAGTGGCGGCGGCGGCGCTGGCGGCTTCGTGGTACGCGCTGCGTTGGGGCATCGGCGACACGATGGCGGAATACGCGCCGGTCTCTTACGCGACCGACCCGACCTCTGCCTTCGAGACCGCCGAGTCCGCCGCGCGCCTCGCGCCCGAAGACCCGCTCTCGCACCTGACGCTCGCGCGCCTCTACCGCGTCAGCTTCGACCCCGAAGAGCTGCCGCGCTCGCTCGAAGAGTACAACCGCGCGGCGGCGCTCGCGCCGAACGACTACCTCGTCTGGACGGAGGTCGGGCGCGCGCGCCTCTTCGGGCGACGCGGAGGGCGGCGTCGCGGCGCTCGAGCGGGCCGTCGCGCTCGCGCCGAACTACGCCGAGCCGCGCTGGCACCTCGGAAACGCCTTGCTGCGCGCGGGGCGCACCGACGAGGCGTTCGCCGAGCTTCGACGCGCCGCCGACGCCGACCCCAATCGCTACCGACCGCAGGTCTTCAATCTCGCCTGGCAGCTCTACGACCAGAAGATGCCGCGCGTCCTCGAAGCCGTGGGCCGCACGCCGGAGGCGCGCGCGCAGCTCGTCGGTGTGCTCATCGGGCGGGGGCGCTTCGATGACGCCATCGCC
>JALZHC010000869.1 GCA_030914105.1 Acidobacteriota bacterium | reverse complement strand
CAGATATGCGTCGCGGCGGGCCTGCCGCTCTCCTTCACGCAAGAGGACGTGCGCTGGACGGGCCACGCCGTCGAGTGCCGCGTCTACGCGGAAGACCCTGAGCAGAATTTCATGCCGTCGCCCGGTCGCATCAACGCCTTGCGCCTCCCCGCAGGCCCCTCCGTGCGCGACGACGGCGGCGTCTACGAGGGCGCGCAAGTTTCCATCTACTACGACCCTCTCATCTCGAAGCTCGCCACCTGGGGGCGCACGCGCCTGGAGGCCATCGAGCGGATGCGCCGCGCGCTCGACGAGTACGCGGTCGGCGGCATCAAGACGACGCTTCCCTTCTTCCGCGAAGTTATGCGCGACGCGGAGTTCGTCGCGGGCCGCCTCGACACCGGCTTCATCCCGCGCTTCAACGAGCGCCGACGCGCGGCCGCCGAGTCAGCCGCAGCCGCGCCGACCGGCGACGCGAGCACAGCCGAGCCGACCGCCGATGAGACCGCACGCCGCGACGTGGCGCTCGTCGCCGCCGCCCTCGCCTACTCCGAGTCCGAACAGCGCGCCGCTCAAAAGCAGCCCGCCGAAGTCGCGCCGAGCCGTTGGAAGATGGCCGGGCGCGAGGCGCTGCACCGTTCAAGGATTTGAAGACGAGAGATACGAGAGGAGTGAAACTGACGTGAAACGAATAACGCTCGCGGCCCTGACTGCTCTGGCGGCCTTCGCCCTCTGCTTCGGCCAAAACTCGCGTCCCGCTTCGCCCAAGTCCGGCGGCGACGAGGAGGCCGTGCGGAAGTTCTTCGACGACGCCTCCGCCGCCTTCAGCCGCAACGACGCCGCCGCGCTCGAAAGCATGATGACGCCCGATTACATCTTCGTGAACCAGAACGGCATCGTCCAGAACAGGGAGCAGAGGCTCGCGCCTCTGAAGGCCGGGAACCTGAAATACGAGTCCGTGAAGTACGAAGAGGTCGCGGTTCACCTCTACGGCGACGCGGCTGCCGTGACCACCCTCGTTGACGTGAAGGGCACAAACCGCGGCGCGGACATCAGCAACCGCTTCCGCTCGACCGTCATGCTCGTGAAGTTGAAGGGGCGCTGGTTGATGGCCGCCTCGCAGGCCAACGTCATCCCGCAGCAGTAGCGCGCCAGCGGCTTCTTATGAAACCCGACGCGTAGATTGCCGGCCTCGGAGGTCGCGCCCGAACCGAGGGGCGGGCGCGCGGCGCTTCATCAGTCGAGGGTTTGAACGGGGCCGCCGGAGGAGAACGATGGCAGAGTTGGACGGGAAGGTTTCGGTCGTGACCGGCGCCAGCCGGGGCGTGGGCAAGGGCGTGGCGCTCGGACTGGCCGAGGCCGGCGCGAGCGTTTACGCGACCGGGCGCACCGTCTCCGAAGAGACCTTCGCCGGGGAAGGACGGATCAGGCCAATCCGCTGTGACCACCGCGAAGACGGCGAGGTCGAGACCCTGTTCCGGCGCGTCTTCGACGAGCGGGGGCATCTGGACGTTCTCGTGAACAACGTCTGGGGCGGCTACGAGAGGATGGTTGAGGGAGGCGAGTTCACCTGGACACGCCCGTTCTGGGAGCAGCCCGTCTGGCGCTGGGACGCGATGTTCACGGCGGGCGTGCGCGCGCACTACGTTGCGAGCCGCCACGCGGCCCGGCAGATGGTCGAGCAGCGCGGCGGGTTGATCGTCAACATCTCGTTCTGGGCAGCGCAAAAGCACGTCGGCAACGTCGCCTACGGCGTGTCGAAGGCGGCCACCGACAAGCTGACCGCCGACATGGCGCACGAGCTGCGGCGGTACGGCGTGGCCGTCATCTCGCTCTATCCCGGGCTTGTGCGGACTGAGGCCGTGATGCAGGCTGCGGCCTTCCTCGACCTCTCCAATTCCGAGTCGCCGCAGTTTATCGGCCGCGCGGTCGCCGCTCTGGCCTCCGACCCTAACGTCTTAGAAAAGTCGGGGCGCGCGCTCGTGGCGGCGGCGCTGGCCGAAGAGTACGGCTTCGCGGACGTGGACGGGAAGCGGCCGCGCCCGCTCACGCTCGAAGAAGTGTGAGACGAATCGCCGTGGGGACGGCGGATGCTTATGAAACTCAACGCGTCAATCGAAGGCGAGGAGGTCACACTGGAAGTCAGGCGCGAGGGCGAGCGCGTCTTCGCAGAGGTTGGCGGGCGTCGCTACGAACTCGAAGCGCGCGCGCTCGGCGAGGGCGAGTATCTTCTGCTCCGCGAGGGGCGCGTCTACGAGTGCCGCGTCGGCGCGGCGCGCGGCGCGACGGGTAACATGCGCGGCGCGACGGCTGACGTGCGCGGCGCGCTCGTCGTCGCGGTTGGCGCGCGCGAGTACGC
>JALZHC010000291.1 GCA_030914105.1 Acidobacteriota bacterium | reverse complement strand
TCTTCATGAACATCCTTCTGTCGCTGCTCGCCCTGACGTTCATCGAGGTCGTCCTGGCCTACATCAAGATTCACGACCTGCGCATCTTCCTGACGATCCTGATGGGCCTCTCGCTCATCAAGGCCGCTTTGATCGTCGCCTACTTCATGCACCTCAAGTTCGAGCGCGTGAGCCTCGTGCTCACGCTCGTCCCGACGCTCGTCGTCTGCATCTGTCTCCTCTTCATAGTCTTCCCCGACAGCTTCCGCACGCTCCGCCAGCGTGCGAACCGACCGACTGCCGCCGTCACGGCGGGCGAGCCTGAATGAGGTTGTGAAGATGAAACACGAACTGAGGAAGCTCTCCTGTCGACTCCTCGCGGCACTCTCGCTCGCCGCGCTCGCGGCGCTCCAGCCCGCGGGCGCGCTCGCGCAGTGCCCGATGTGCCGGACGGCGGTCGAGCACGCCGGCGCGGCGGCGCGAACGCTGAACTTTGGCATCGTCGTCCTGCTCGTCCCGCCCGTCGCAATCTTCTGCTCCATCTTCGCCGTCGCCTACAAGAAGGTGAAGATTGAAAACGAGAGCGAGCAGTACCGCGAGCGGTAGCGAGCGGGTGTGGTTTCAACCCGGGACACTGTTCGCGAAAAGCGAACCCCCGAGGCTTCCGCTCGCGGTACTGTAACGAGCGCGCCCGCACACTCAACTGCGATTTACTGTCCACTACTGGTTGACGAAATGGCTGATGAACTAGTCCCTGCGGTCGACGTCGAGAGGCAAACCATACGCGGGCGCGTGTGCCCGCGCTGCGGCGGCAAAATCATCCCGTCCGACCGCGCTGTCTACCAGAGCACGACCGACCCTTCGGATGTCTTCCCGGCGTGGCAGTGTGAGCGCTGCGGCTACGAGGAGCTGAGCGAGAAGAAGCCGCCGGCGGCGAAGCCCGCGCACCCGCCGAAGAAGAAGGCCGAAGGTTGAGCGCGCCGCGCAGTCGCGCGCATGCGTATGAGTCGGTCGTGCGCGTCGAGGAGGCTTGAGCTTTGGACGAGATAACGGCGCGTGTGCTCCGCATGTTCGAGGAGCTGGGGAAGGCGGAGCTAGACCTGCACGAGCTTTTCGAGGCGGGCGGCAACGACCCCGAAGCACGTCGCGCCGTGTTCTACGCGGTCGAGAATCTGGTCGAGCGCGGCCTGCTCGAAGAGCGCGGCAACGACTTCTACGCGCTCACAGACGCGGGCCGGGTAGAAGCCTCGAAGGTAAGTGAGAGGACGCGGCGCAACTGAGAGAAGGGAAGCTGCCGCGGCGCGTCCGAGAGAAGTGAAAGGCCCGGCGCGGCTGGGAGAAGGGCAGCCGCCGCGGCGGCACGGGTCGGCACGCCCACCCCCGTTTTATGAACGACTCGATACTGCCGCACCTGAACGCGGCCCTGAACGCCGCGAGCTTCGTCCTGCTCGTCGCGGGCTTCTACTTCATCTCGCGCCGAAGGGTCTACGCGCACCGCGCTTGCATGCTCGCGGCGCTCGCCGTCTCGTGCCTCTTCCTTGTCTCTTACGTCGTCTATCACGCGCAGTATGGCTCGGTGCGCTTCCAGGGGCAGGGCTTCGTGCGTCCGCTCTACTTCTCGATTCTCATCTCGCACGTCACGCTGGCCGCGGGCATTGTGCCGCTCGTCTTCGTCACGCTCAGGCGCGCGCTGCGCGGCGACTTCGTGCGCCACCGGCGCATCGCGCGCTGGACTTACCCGCTCTGGCTCTACGTCTCGGTCACGGGCGTCGTCGTCTACCTGCTGCTCTACAGACTTTATCCGCCGCACTGAGCTTCGACGCGGCGCGAGGAAAGTGATGGAGGCCATAAGCAAGAACGGAAATCACGGCGACGTGGCTTCGGGCGGCGCGGCCCGCACGCTTCGGCGGCGGACGCCCTGGCCGCTCGTCGTCGTGGCCGTGCTCTTCGTCGTCGTCCCTTTCCTCACCTGGTACTGGACCTGGTTCGGGCGGACTCTGAGCGACTCGGAGATCGAGAGCTACCTGCGCGACGGCAACGCGCGCCACGCGCAGCACGCTCTCTCGCAGATCGCCGAGCGGATAGAGGAAGGGCAACGCGCAGAGAAAGAGGGCGGCGGGAAGGGCGGCGGAGGCGTGGACGCGGGCCGCTGGTATCCGCAGGTCGTCGCGCTCTCGAAGAGCGACGTCGCAGACCTGCGCATGACTGCGGCGTGGGTGATGGGCGTGGATCACAGGTCGGAGGAGTTCCACGTTGCGCTCGTCCCGCTGCTCGAAGACCCGGAGCCGATTGTCCGACGAAACGCCGCGCTCGCGCTCGTGCGCTTCGGCGACCCGCGCTGCCGCGCCGAGCTGCTCGCGATGCTGCGGCCTTACACGGTCAAGGCCGGCAAGGGCGGCACGGCGCTCACCGCGCTCACAGTCGGTTCGGCGGTCAAGCGCGAGTCGCTGCTTTTGAAGTACAGGGACGCTTCGGGCGCGGTCGTCGAGGTGCGCTCGCCGCTTCCGGGCAGAATCGAGAAGGCGCTCGTTAGGGAAGGCGAGGCGTTCGCGGAAGGGGCGGAACTGTTCGTGCTCGCGCCCGACGCCGAGCAGGTGACGGACGCGCTCGTCGGCCTCTACTACTTCGGCGGGGCGGAAGACCTTTCGGAAGTCGAGCGCTACGCGAGCGGCGTCGAAGGGATGCCGGAAGACTTGAAAGAGCAGGCGGCGCAGACGGCTGAAGCCATCAAGCGCCGCGCTTCCAAGTGAGAAAAACTTTGCGCCCTTCGCGTCTTCTTAGCACCTTTGCGATTAAGCTCGGCTTACTTAAACGCGAAGACGCTGGAGCAATCGCGAAGGGCGCAGAGAGATTCTCTCGTGCTTGAGTTGTTTAACTCGCGGGCGGCGGGGGCGGGGCGTCCGGCAGGTTGACGCCGTGTATGGCCTCCCAGTCGTCGGTGGGAACCATCTCGATTGCGTCCCAGGGGCAGCCGTCGAGGAACGCGCCGTCGGGGCCTTTGCTGATGCACTTCTGGCAGCCGATGCAGAGATAGGGGTCAACCTCGATGCGACCGAAGGGCGAGTGCTCGTCGTCGGGAACCCAGAACATGCAGGCCTCGATGGGGCAGTACTCGATGCACGCGGGCGAGCCTGCGCAGCCGGTGCAGCAGTCGGTCGTGATAGCGAGCAGCCGCGGCTTCTTCTTGCGCGTCGCCTTGCCGTCGCCCACGGACATCGGCCAGTGTTTTTCGATGACTTCGATCATCAGTCCTCCGCTTCGGAGAAGCTCGAATCAGATACGCAGCCACTTTAACACGACCGTTATTTACGCTCAATAGCTTTTGCCCCGAACCGCTTGCGCGCGCAAGCCCCGACCGCCTGCGCGCGCCGCAAAACCGCTGAAAACCGGGGCCGATTGGCAGTTTCAATCCATTCACAGCCGTCCGTCCGGTTCACGGTTCATTAACGCATAAGCCCAGACAAGGAGAAAGACATGTCAATCTTACGCGGCACCTGCTTCGCGCTTCTGCTCGCGCTTCTGCTCGTCGGCGCGCTCGCCGTCGCCCCCAACCGCGGTCGCGCTCAGTCAAGCAACCCGCACGACCCGACCTGGTGGGACAAGTTCACCTACATCGCCAAGAACGGCCCGCTGGGCAGCGGCGGCTCGACCAGCTCGCTCACCTTCGGCAGCAACGTTGACATCTCGAACGAGTGCGGCCCGCAGAGCGAGACCTTCATCGCCATCAACTCGGCGCAGACGAAGAACGTCGCCGCCGGCTCGAACGAAATCTTCCGCCTGCCGATGCGCGGCTACTTCTCGACCGACGGCGGCAAGAATTGGGGCGGCGTTGACCTGCCGCTGCCGCCCGCCATCGGGACGAACGGCATCGACTTCGGCTCCGACCCCTCGCTCGCCTTCGACGCGCGCGGCAACCTCTTCTACAGCTACATCGTCGTCTTCTTCAGCAACGGCGCGGGCACGAGCATCAACGGCACCGAGATGGCCGTCGCGCACTCGACCGACGGCGGCAAGACCTACCCCGGCGTCACCTACTTCGGCTTCGAGGGCGGCGAGAACCACTTCAACGACAAGCCGATGATTACGACCGACCGGAGCGCCGGCAGCCGCTTCCGCGACAACATCTACGTCGCATGGGATGCGGCCTCCGGCGGCTCGACCGGCGGCGGCGTCCGCGTCGCCGCGTCCTCCGACCACGGCGCGACCTTCAGCATCACGCGCGCCGACGACCCGACGGGGCCGGGCCGCTCCATCGGCGCGTCGCCCGCGGTCGGGCCGGGCGGCGAGCTCTACGTCGCCTGGAACGACTATGCGCAGAACGTCATCGCCTTCAACCGCTCCTTCGACGGCGGCAAGACCTGGGACAGGCAGCGCACCATCTCCACAAAGAACGCGCCATTTGATGTCGGCATCCCCGCCGAATCCTTCCGCCGCGCGCTCGTCTACCCCTCGCTCGGCGTCGACACTTCGACGGGGCCGCATCGCGGCAGGCTCTACTGCTCCTGGATGGATTTGACCCCTTCGAGCATCACGGACATCTTCATCTCCTACTCGGACGACAAAGGCGCGAGCTGGTCTGCGCCGCAGCCGGTCACAGACCGCGGCTACTTCGCCGACCGCTTCAACCACTGGATGTCGGTTGACCCGACCAACGGCGATGTGAACGTGGCCTTCTACGACACGCGCTTCGACACGACCGGCTTCCGCTACATGACCGACTACCTGCTCACGCAGTCGAAGGACGGCGGCGCGACCTTCTCGCCGAACATACGCGTCAGCAACCAGAGTTCCAACGAGCACGACTGCGACGGCCTCTTTCCCTGCGCCGGCATCAACTACGGCAACCAGCAGGGCGACTACGAGGGCCTCGCCTCCTATGGCGGCACGTCCTTCCCGGTCTGGACGGACAGCCGCCGCCAGCTCGCGCAGTCGTCGGGCTGCCGCGGCGGCCTCGCGATGGAGGAGGTCTTCACGGCGAAGGTCATCCCGTAGGCACCCGCTGTTTCGGTCGTGGACGTGGTAAGTAAGCTGCGCCCGTATAACATCCGGTAAGGAAGTATCCGCTACTTGGGCGTGAAGTGGCGGGTAATTCACCGCAGAGGCGCAGAGGGCGCGGAGGAAGCGCAGAGGCGTGTGCAATGCACCTCTCTGCGCCCCCTCTGCGTTCTCTGCGCCTCTGCGTTGAGTCCGACGTGCTATAAGCTCAAGAATGAGTTGACCGGCATCCGGTCTGAAACTGTTCTGGCACCACCGCGTTTCGTGCTAAAATCCACGGCACGTCAACGTAAGTATTCCCCCGCTGCATTTCAATGAAGAGGGCCGGGAAAGGCGGCCTGAGCGCGCGTGCGCTTGCGCGCTCGAAGCACAGAGGCGCATGAGCACTGTCGCAGCCATCTTCAACTCGCGCGCGGACGCGGGGCGAGCCGCCGCCAGACTCCGCGAGGCCGGCTTCTCCGAAGACCGCGTGAGCCTTCTCGCGCCCGGCGCGACGCAGGGGCAGCTCGACGACGTGCCGACCACCGAGACCGAGCAGCCCGGCATGGGCGCGGCTCTCGGCGGCGCAGTCGGCGGCGCGCTCGGCATCGCGGGCGGCCTGGAGTTCGGCGCTGCCGCCGCGAGCCTTCTGATACCCGGAGTCGGGCCTGTCTTCGCC
>JALZHC010000868.1 GCA_030914105.1 Acidobacteriota bacterium | reverse complement strand
GGCGCGGCCTCGTAAGCGACCGACGGCGCGCGCGCGACGTTGCGCAGAGGGTAGACCGTCTCGGCCTCCTCTCCGCGACCGCCGAGCAGCCCGCAGCACTCCGCGGGCGTGCACTCGCGCGCGTGCGCGTACATCTCATCCACGTTTGCGCGCCGCAGTCTGATGATGGGCTTCTCTCCGTGAGTCGTTCGGCGCGGGCCGGCGGAGTTCAGACTTCACGCTTCGGCTTCGGCCTCAAGCGTGCGGCGCAGCGTGACGAGCGCGCCGAGGTGGTAGGCGTTGTGGTCTGCGACAAGCAAAACCTCGCGCAGGATAGTCTGTCCCTCGCCATGAGGGATGCGCGCGTATAAATCCGTCGCCGGGTCTTCGGCCAGCTCCTCAATCGCGCGCAAGTCCGCGCGGAAAGCCTCGACGCTCCTTTGCCAGTCGTCCGCGCTCGCCTCCCTGCCCTTGTCCGGCCAGTAGCCTTCGGGCCACTCCGGCGAGACGTGCGAGGCCGAGCGGCTGAACTCAAGTATGTCCCACTGCGCGATGCGCATGTGTTCGAGCAGATGCCAGGGCGTGTACGGCACGCCCTCGGCCTTCGCGTTGATGAGTCCGGCGGGGAAGTCTTTCACCGCCTCGTCAAACTTTATGTGCGCGCCGCCGCCCCGCAGGAGGTAGAGCAGTTGTTCACGCAAGGCTTTGTCTTTGTCGTCGGCACTCACGTTTGCTTACTTTCCTTTCCGGACGCCCGCGGCTTCCTTTAAGTAGAGCGCCGCCGCCTGTCGCGGCCTCACTCTTCGACGATGCGTATGTGCAGCTCTTCAAGCTGGTGCGGGTCAATCGCGCCGGGCGCGTCAATCATCAGGTCTGCCGCCGAGGCGGTCTTGGGGAAGGCCATCACGTCGCGTATGTTCTCCAGCCCCGCGAGCGCCATCATCAGACGCTCGATGCCGGAGGCGATGCCGCCGTGCGGCGGCGTGCCGTACTCCAGCGCGTCTAAGAAGAAGCCGAAGCGCTCGCGCGCCTTCTCTTCAGAGAGTCCGAGCGCCTTGAAGACGAGCCGCTGCACGTCACGCCTATGAATACGAATCGAGCCGCCCGCGACCTCGATGCCGTTGACGACGGCGTCGTAAGCCTTCGCGCGAATCTCGCCGAACAGTTGCTCTTCCCCGCCCTCGACGGCACGCTCTAAGAGCGGCAGGTCTTCGTCGAGCGGCGAGGTGAACGGATGATGCATCGCGTAGAAGCGCCCGTCGTCCTCGTGGTACTCGAACATCGGGAACTCCGTCACCCACAGCGGCGCGAAGACATTCGACGGGATTAACTTCTCGCGCCGCGCGACCTCGTTGCGCAGAGCGCCGAGGGAAGCCGCGACGACCGAAGGCTTGCCCGCGACGACGAGAACAGCGTCGCCCTTCAACGCCCCGGCCTGCGAAGCGACGCGCGTCACGGTCTCTTCGCCGAGCGCCTTCAGAAGCGAAGACGAAAGCTCGTCGCCCAGCTTCACCCACGCGAGCGCGCCCGCGCCGTAGCGCCTGGCGAACTCCTGAAGCTCGTCCAGTGCCTTACGCGAGAGATGTGCGCCGCCCTTCAAGACCAGCCCCTTGACCTCGCCGCCCTTTTCCAGCGCCGACGCGAACGGCGCGAAGGTCGTCCCTTCGATTGCGGGCGCGAGGTCTTGCAGCTCCATCCCCTCGATGCGCAGGTCTGGCTTGTCGCTGCCGTAGCGGCTGAGCGCCTCGGCGTAAGACAACCGCTGAAACGGCGCTCGCAGCTCCGCGCCGACGAGACGAAAGACGCGCACGAGCAAGCCCTCAATCAGACGGTAAACCTGCTCGCGCGTGGCGAAGCTGAACTCAACGTCTAACTGCGTGAACTCCGGCTGGCGGTCGGCTCGCAGGTCTTCGTCGCGGAAGCAGCGCGCGATCTGGTAGTACTTGTCCAGTCCCGCGATCATGCAAATCTGCTTGAAGATTTGCGGCGACTGCGGCAGCGCGTAGAAGCGTCCGGGGTAGAGCCGCGACGGCACGACGTAGTCGCGCGCGCCTTCGGGCGTGGATTTAATCAGGATCGGCGTCTCAATCTCCGTGAAGCCCTCGCCGTCCATGTACCGATGAATCTCGCCGACAACGTTTGCGCGCAGACGCAGCATCCTCTGGAAGAAAGGGCGGCGCAAATCGAGATAACGATACTTCAGACGCACTTCCTCGGCGGCCAGCTTCTCCGGCGGCGCATCGAGTTGAAAAGGCGGCGTGCGCGCCTCGTTCAGGACGAGTATCTCGCGCGCCTGCACTTCAACGTCGCCCGTCGAGAGCTTCGGATTGCGCTGCCCATCTTCGCGCAGCACTACTTGGC
>JALZHC010000290.1 GCA_030914105.1 Acidobacteriota bacterium | reverse complement strand
CTTCAGGATGGGGCGGCCCTGTTCATCGAGCACCTCGGTCTGCCGCGTGTCGAACGAGCTGAGGCGGTTGTACTCGCCGCCGCCCATGCTGGCGCTGAAGCCGTAGTGGAAGGTCACGAGCACCTCGGCGTGCGCCGGCAGCGTGTTGACGTTTGGCGGGTCGGTCACGGGCGGGAAAGCGACGCGGCCCAGCACGGGGTCGAGCGCGACTTTATCCTTAGGGCCCGTGGGGAGGTTGACCCAGTCCGTCAGGTCGCAGACGGCGATCTGCTCCGGGTCGACCGGCTTCAGCTTGCCGCCGACAGCGGGGTCGTAGACCTCGACCAGCAGGCTCTTGCCCCTGCCGTAGTAGTCGCTCAGGCTGCGCGCCAGCACGCGCCGCGTGATGCGGTCGGGGACGTTGACGGGCTCGGCCAGGTGCGCGGCCTCGTCCTCGGTCGCGGGCAGGTTGAAGAGCGGGAGGTCGATGCCGAGCGGACTGAAGAAGAAACGCTGCGCGTCGCCCGCGGCTGCGGCCACGGCCTGCGAGCGCGTGAGCGAGAACGGGCGCAGGCGCCAGAGGAAGATGCCGACGTTCGGGATGTTATAGCGGCCCCGCCCGCTGGCGATGCGCCGGACTTCGACGGTGTGCGTCAGGTCGGCGACGCCCGCCCCGTGCTCGAAAGCGCCGCCGAGGTATTCGAGCCGCTCCGCTCCGCGCACGCTGACGAAGCTCTGGTTTTCGGGGCGCGGGTGGTTCATGTACTGCGTGGTGGCGAGCAGTTGGAAGAACTCGACGGCGCGCGCGGGCCAGCCCGTCACGTCGCGCGCCAACTGTTCGAGGACGGCGGCGGTGCCCTTGGCGCGGCGGTAGTTGATGGTGTGGGCCACTTCCGCGCGCGGACTGAGGGCCTGGAGGTTCGTGCCGGGCAGCCCCGTGATGCCGATGAGGTCGCCGATATAGGGCAGCGCCCAGGGCGCGCAGGTCTCGACGAACTGGTCGTCGTAGAGCTGCGCAAGGTTCTCTTCGAGCACGCGCGCCTGCTCGGAGATGACTTCGAGTAGGGCCGCGAGCGGGCCGCCGCGCTCCGCGTCGCGTATGCGGTAGATGGCGGGCAGCAGTTCGTAGAGCGTCTTTTCGTCGAAGCTCAAGGCATCACCCCCAGTTCGAGCGGCACCGGGTCGAGCGTTAGCAGTTCGGCGGGCCGGGCCTGAGAGGCGTCGTCGCCCGCCTGCGGCGCGGCGGCAGCGAGGAAGGAGTTCAGGGCCTCGGCCGCGTCGCTGCGGTTGAGGCGGCGCACGTCCACGGCGACGACGCCCGCGACGTTCTTCATGACGGAGATGACTTCGCTCAGCGTCACGGGCTGGCCGAAGGCGCGCGCCGCGAAGGAGAAGCTCGCGCGCAGCGCCGCCTCGACCGCCGCCAGCACATCGGCGGCGACGTAGTCCGCATCCACCTTCACGTCGGCCACCAGCCTGAAGGTCACGCCGTGGTAGGACTTGATCTGGATGGGCACCTGCGGGTCGCCCGCCTTGTAGATCGCTGAGAGGAGTTTGGCGTGCAGGTCTGAGTCGTCGGCCACGGCCGCGCCGGTGATGCCGGCGACGGTCACGAAGACGCCGCGCGTGTGGACGTTCCACGTCCACGTGGCGAGGGCCTTCGCGATGCCGGAGAAAGAGCGCGCGAAGTCTTCGTAGTCGCTCAGCGAGACGATGCGGTCGAGCGTCAGCACGGTGAGCGGCGAGTTGACGCGCGCGTCCGAGAGGCTCTGCGGGTCTTGCGCGCCGGAGGCGGCTTGCGGGTTGGTCACGGCCTTGAGGCCGAGCGGCCTCGTCAGCAGAAGGCTGAGCTTGCCCGCGCCGACGAGGCCCCCCAGGCCGATGCCCTTACGGTAGGTCGCCCTGACGTTCTCGCGCCCCATCGGGAGGCGCGCGCCCGTCTCGCCGTCGCCGAACTGCACGGTCGTCCTCTTCTCGTGCGTGTTTATGTCTTCGTCCGTGCGCGTGATGTAGATGCGCTCGCGGCGGCCGTGGTTGAAGAGCGTCGGCACTTCGTGCCAGCGGATGCCGTTGGCGAAGACCTGCAAGGTCGAGTCGCCGCCCGACGGCGCGTCGGAGGCGACGTAGGTGAGCGGCGACTGCTTGAGCACGAAGCTCTGATAAGGTTTGCTCGCGTCGCCGTTGCCGAGCACTTCGTTGCTGACGGTCTCGCCGTGCGTGGCGAGGGCGACGTTGGCGTTAATGCGGACGGTCGGGCGGTCGAAGACGTTCCCCAGCGCCGCCGCCAGAAAGAGCTTCGTGTGCGTGTCGTCTTCGCTGCCCGTGGCCCTGACGCTCGCCACCTCGCTGATGACGGCGTCATCCTTCGACGAGGCGGCGAACGTGATCTTGTCCGCGTGCGCATCCACGAAGCCCTCGAAGCCCGACTCGTCCATGAGCCGCCACCTCAACAGGGTCGCTCCTTGCTGAGAGCCCGGCGCGGCACTAGCCGGGGGGGGCAGCGGGGAACTCGCGGGCGGGCTCAGGACTATCAACTCGTCGCCCGCGTTGAGCGGCTTGTAGAGCGTCGAGTCGTCGGGCGAGACGAGCTTCAACTTGCTTGTCGTCGTGCCGACGACGGCGTGCGCGCGTCTGCCCGCGACGACGATCCTCCTGCCGGGGGCTGGCGGCTCGAAGAGGCCTTCGAGCACGATCTGGTCTCCGAAGACGGGGTCGGCAATAGGCGTCTCGGCCATCGGCAGCTTATCGCTCTGCGCGTAGACCGTGGCGTTGCGCGGCGAGAATTTCTCGATGTTCTCGCCGGAGATTTCCAGCCGCGTCGTCTTGGCCGTGATGTTGTAGTCGGCCTTGCTCTCCTCGCCGACCTTGCGAACGCGGTAAAGCTCCGCGTAGGCGTGCTCGTGCACGGTCGGCGGCGACGGGGGAGGAGGCGGCGGCGGCGCCCCGGCGGCGGCGGCTTCGGTCGGAGCGTTCACGCCGGTCTCGGCCTGCGCCGAGTCTACGTGCGCTACCGAGGGCTGGGCGGGCGCGCCGGCCGTGGGCTCGGGCGTCGCTTTGGTCTCGGACGGCACGTCGGCTTCGGGGCGCGCGAGCGCGATCCAACTGTTGAGAACTATCTGGGGGTAGGTTGAGTCGAGGTTTATGGTCGCCGTGTTCGTGCCCGGCTTCATCGGGTCAAAATTGTGACCGGCCCAAGTGTTCTCGCGCCCGGCGTAAGCTCCCGGCAGGAAGCTTCTATCCTGCGGGCTGAGCTCGCCGACGCGCAGCGCAACGGGCAGGGCCTTCCAGTCAGGCGCGTTGTAGCCGAAGAGGGAGGCGCGCAGGCGCATGGCGTAGACGCTCACCTTCTTTTGCGCCGGGTCAACGTGCGGCACGACGCTGCCGAGCGGCTCGGCCCAACGCACGAAGGTTCGCTGGTTGTCGGCGTCGGCGGCGACCTCCGCGACGCGGCGTATGTCCCAGCGCTCGCTGCCGACCTGCTCGGAACGCTCCTCTCCGACGAAGAGCAGCATGTCGCCCTTCTTCAGGCTGGTCGTCACGCCTTCGAGGTAGATTTGGGTCGAGCCGAAGGCGGGCCGGAGCATGCGCGTCTGCCGCGGCCTCATCTCATTCCACTCGGCGCGCGCCGCGACCTGCTCGACGGTCTCGAACGTCTGCGGCTTCTCGCCGGGGCCGGGGATGCTCTGCACCTTGAGGCCCGCGTCGAGCGTGACCGCGCCGGGCGAGCCGGGCGCGTCTTCGAGCGTGAAGGCGAGGTAGACGCTGGCGGCCACGCCGGGGCGCAGCTCGTAGCCGATGAGCCGCGCGAGGTGGATGACGGACGCGCGCTCGGTTGCCGTGCGCAGGTAGGACTCGTTGGCGACGCGCTCCTGGTAGAAGGTGAGCACGTCGGCCACCATCGCCCACGCGTCGAGCAGCGCGATGGTGAAGTCGTCGTCGGCGCGCGTCTTCAACTCGCGCAGCTGCGGCAGGCCGGACTCCGAGAGCCGCGCGAGCATGCTGGCCTTGAACTGCGCGTGCGTGCCGACACGGTAGCCGATGGCCGAGAGTCCGGGCCGGTTGTCGATAGCCACGGGCGTCTCGACCGCCAGCCCCGCGCAGCAGCCGCAGTCGTTCAGGTTGAGCTGGAGTTGATTCGGGGCCGTGCTCATTTTCCGCCCTCCATGGTGAGCCGGAAGACGCCGCGCTCGGCGAAGTTCGGGTCGTTGTCGAGCCGCGCGATCTCCAGCCGGCCCACCCCCAGCACGCCTGTGTCGAGCGCCTGCGGGCTGGCGACGCCGAGCCGCTGAAACTTCTTGACCTCGACGAAGCGCACGCCTTGGACTTTCTGCGCCGCCGCGTAGAGCGTGCTGAGGTAGACGGGCTGGCCGAAGGTGAAGTTGTCGGGGTGGAAGACGCCGCGCCGTCCGTCCGGCAGTGTCCTGTTGCTGAAGACCTGCAAGAGCGCCGACTCGACATCGCTGCGGAAGTAGTTGGTCTCGACGCAGATGGTCATCTCAATCTCAAGCGAGACGAACTGCGGCCCCTCGATCTCGATGTCCTGGCCGGCCATGCGGTAGCGCTCCAGGTAGAGCCGCAGGTCTTGTTTGAAGTCCGCATCGACGGGGCGGCCACCGAACCTGTCCACGGTCAGAAAGACCGTGCGCCAGCTCCCCGTCCAGCGCGCGGCGGCGACCGCGCGCTGAACCTCCCTGTGACGCCCCGCGACTTCCGCGTAGTCTTCGGGCGTCACGGCGCGCTCCTGAACGCGGAAGGCGCTCGGCGCGACGCGGCGCACGTGCTCGATGGTCTCCGGCTCTGTGCCGCCGTGCGCGGGCATCGGGTTGCGCACGCTTGTCACACGCGTGTCGTCCGTGATGACGTGGGCCAGCGACTCCGCGCCGACGTTGCCGCGCGCGCCGTTGCCGACGCGGTAGGTGGCCGTGAACTCGACGCCGGGCGTGGGACGCAGGCCGTACTGGTCGTCGCCGAAGCGCAGGGTCGCGCGCCCGTCCTCGTCCACCTCGGCGACGAACTCCTCGGCGAAGGCGTCGCTCGACAGAAGGTCGCGCCGCGGCAGCCACAGCCCGCCGTTGGTGTCCGAGAGCGTCGCCGCGGGCAGCACGTCGCTCATCTCCCAGCGGAACGCGGCCGAGGCCGAGGCCGAGGGGTCGCGCGCCAGCGCCGTCTGCGCAGGCCCGCGCGCGACCGCTTTGAGCGGCGCGGCCTGCGTCAACGGCTGCTCGGCGAGGTGCGGGCGGAAGCGCGGGAAGAAGGGCACTGGCTCGCTGCCCGCGCAGCGGTCGGTCGCCGGCGAGGCGACGGCGGCGAGCGCCTCGTCGGCGGTTGGCACCAGGCCGAGCGACTCCGGGACAACACGCCCGTAGCCCGGAACCGTCCGGCCGTGGTCGGCGAGGACGACGCTGCCGCGCGCGACGCTGACCTTCTCTATGTACTCCGAGGTCTCCGTGCGCGCGGAGATGCAGAGTGCGAACGGCAGCGCGTCGTCCGTGTGCCACTCGACCTCCACGTAAGCCTTGCCGGTCAGGCTATCAACGAGCGGGCTGTTGTCGGGCTGTCTTGTGCCGTCTACGGCCTTTTTCGCTTCCGGGTCTACCTTGGTCAGGCGCACGGCGTGGCGGTGCCGCAGGTCTGCGTCGGCCTCCTCGCCCGTTTCGGGGC
>JALZHC010000289.1 GCA_030914105.1 Acidobacteriota bacterium | reverse complement strand
CGCTCTCTGGCGGAGGCCGCGCGCTGCAACCTGCACATCGACTGCCTGCGCGGCCGCAACACGCACCACATCCTCGAAGGCACCTTCAAGGCGGCGGCGCGCACTCTGCGCCAGGCCGTCGAGCGCGACCCGCGCGTCGCGGGCGTCCCGAGCACGAAGGGCGTGCTGTGAGCGTCGCGATCATCGATTACGGCGTCGGCAACCTGCGCTCGGTGGAGAAGGCCTTCCACGCGGGCGGGGTGGAGGCCGTCGTCAGCTCTGACGAGCGTGTGCTGCGCGGGGCGGAGAAACTCGTGCTGCCGGGCGTCGGCGCGTTCCGCGCGTGCATGGAGGCTCTGGCGGAGCGTGGCTTCGACCGCCTCGTGCGCGAGCGCGTCGGCGAGGGTGTGCCGCTGCTGGGCGTCTGCGTCGGGATGCAGATGCTCTTCGAGGAGTCCGAGGAGTTCGGCGTCACGCGCGGGCTTGGATTCTTGCGCGGGCGCGTGCGCCGCTTTCCCGCGGGCCGGCGCGTGCCGCAGGTCGGCTGGAATCAGGTCGCGTGGCGCAGAGAGCACGCGCTCGCGCGCGGCATCGAGAGCCGTTCGTTCTTCTACTTCGTACACTCCTACTTCTGCGACGCGGAGGACGAAGCGGACGTGCTCGGCGAGACCGAGTACGGCACGAGCTACGCGTCGGTCGTCGCGCGCGGGCGCGTCTGCGGCGTACAGTTTCACCCGGAGAAGAGCCAGGCGGCGGGCCTGCGCCTGCTGAAGAACTTCGCGGATTCATGTTAGCCAAACGCATCATCCCCTGCCTCGACGTCAACGAGGGGCGCGTCGTGAAGGGCATCCGCTTCGTGTCGCTGGTGGACGCGGGCGACCCCGTGGAGCAGGGGAAGCGCTACGACGCGGAGGGCGCAGACGAGTTGACGTTCCTCGACATCACGGCGTCGTCGGACAAACGTGCCATCGTCGCCGACCTCGTGCGCCGAGTGGCCGACGAGGTCTTCATCCCGTTCACAGTGGGCGGCGGGCTGAACTCGATTGAGGACGTGCGCGCCGTCTTGCGCGCGGGCGCGGACAAGGTTTCGCTCAACACGGCGGCGGTCGAGCGCC
Organism: Acidobacteriota bacterium; assembly: GCA_030914105.1. Classification (GTDB taxonomy): domain Bacteria; phylum Acidobacteriota; class Blastocatellia; order Pyrinomonadales; family Pyrinomonadaceae; genus QHXN01. Next base: position 4,562 of record JALZHC010000289.1, on the reverse strand, counting down.
CGGAGTTGATTGGCGAGGGCGCGGGCGTGTTCGGAAGCCAGTGCATGGTCCTGGCGATTGACGCGCGCCGAAGGGTCGCAGGCGGCGCGTCGGCGGGCTGGGAGGTTTACACGCACGGCGGACGCCGCGCGGTCGGGTGGGACGCCGTCGAGTGGGCCGCGCGCGCCGAAAGTCTGGGCGCGGGCGAGATTCTTTTGACGAGCATGGACGCGGACGGGACGCGCGACGGCTACGACATCGAGCTGACGCGGTCAGTCAGCGAGGCAGTCTCGATCCCCGTCATCGCTTCGGGCGGCGCGGGCCGGCTCGAACATTTTTACGAGGCGCTGACCGAGGGCGGCGCGAGTGCCGTGCTCGCGGCCTCGCTCTTCCACTTCGGCGAGTTCACGGTCGGCGAAGTCAAAAATTATCTGCGCGAGCGGGGAGTCTTGGTGCGATGAGTTTGAATCCGAGGGCGACGAAATTTAAGCCGGAGGACGTTCGGTTCGACGAGCGCGGGCTTGTCCCCGCCATCGTGCAGGACGCGCGCACGCGCGAGGTCTTGACGCTCGCCTACATGAACGAGGAGAGCCTTCGGCGCACGCTCGCCGCGGGCGAGACGTGGTTCTGGTCGCGCTCGCGCGCCGAACTCTGGCACAAGGGCGCGACCTCCGGCCACACGCAGCGCGTCGTGGAGCTGCGCCTCGACTGCGACTCGGACGCGCTCGTCGTCCTCGTCGAGCCACGCGGCCCCGCCTGCCACACGGGCGCTGTCTCATGCTTTCACAGACAACTCGAAAGCCGGTCGCCCGCCGAAAGCCTCCGAGCCGAAGACGAGCGAACGAACGTTGATCGTCAGGCCGAAGAGGCGCAGGCAAGCGTGAGTTCTCAGTCTGAAGGCGCGCAGTCCGGCGTCGTGCGAGGCAACGAGGGCGACATCGGAGAGGTGCTCAGGGAGCTTTACGGCCTCATCGAGGGGCGGCGGCGCGAGATGCCGGAAGGCTCTTACACAACCTATCTTTTCGAGAAGGGGCTGAACAAGATTCTGAAGAAGGTCGGCGAGGAGTCGGCGGAGACGATCATCGCGGCCAAGGACGGCGACCCCGACGCGCTGACCTTAGAAACCGCAGACCTCGTCTACCACCTGCTCGTGCTTCTGGTCGAGCGCGGCCTGAGGCTCGAAGCCTTGAGCCGCGAGCTTGCGCGCCGTCGAAAAGTGAAGGGGAGAGAATGAGCCGGAGGGAAGCGAAAGAATGAGCGAAGCGGAAGGAATGAGCGGCGGCGAACTGCAAAGGCTTCTCGACTTCGCCGTCTCACTCGCGCGTGAGGCGGGCGAGATAACCCTTCGCTACTTCCGCCGCGAGTTCGAGACGCGCCTGAAGGGCAAGGACAACTTCGTCACGCAGGCCGACCTTGAGGCGGAAGAGTTTTTGCGCCGCCGCATCGCTGAGAAGTTTCCCGACGACGCCGTCATCGGCGAGGAGGGCGGCGAAAGCTTCGGCTCAACGGGCAGACGTTGGATCATTGACCCGATTGACGGCACATACTCTTTCGTCCACGGCGTGCCCTTCTACGGCGTCCTCCTCGGAGTCGAAATCGAAGGCGAGCCGACGGTCGGCGTCATCAACATTCCGGCGCTCGGCGAGATTGCCTACGCCGCGCGCGGCCTGGGCTGCTTCTGGAACGGGAAGCCCGCCCGCGTCTCCCGAACGGCCGCGCTCGAAGACGCGCTGCTCCTCTGCACAGACTTCGGCTCGTGTGAGCGCTACGGCTTCGGCACGGCGGCGGAAGAACTGCAACGAAGGGCCTCGATGCGTCGCACCTGGGGCGACTGTTACGGCTACGTCCTCGTCGCCACAGGGCGTGCCGGCGTGATGCTCGACCCGGCGATGAACGTCTGGGACTGTGCCGCGCTCCTGCCGGTCGTCGAAGAGGCCGGCGGCACGTTCACGGACTGGCGCGGGCGGCGCTCGATTCATTCCGGAAACGCCGTCGCCACAAACGGCATTCTCTTCGGAGAAGTCATGCGAGTCATCGAGGCGAACGGACCAATTTCCAGGGATTTTACCGCGCCTTGAGTCAAGAATTCCGGCCAGAGCCGTTTGCCGGGCGACCGGCGTGTCATTAGGCCACGTCTCTGCTACAATCAGGCTTCCGGGCCGCGTATGACCCGGACGGCACAGTCGCAGGCCGCGACTCCCGAAAGGCTCAAACTCAAATAACTCCTGTTATTTTTTCACTTCGGGCGTTTCGACGGGGGTGGCACGGTCATTGCACTTTGAAAGCCGCTGGTCTTTTTCTGATCAGAGCAATAACCCCAGGACGGAAGCGGCGCGCCGAAGGTTAAGAGAGTTTTATATCCCGCGCGCTTCACTCAATCCGGCGTCGTTCCCCGCCAGATGCCGGCTCGAACGTTTGCAAGAGCGACCCGAAATTTTAGAGAGGACTAAAGATGAAACCGATTAAGCATGCGGAGAAGGGGCTGGCGCTGGTGGCCGGCGGCCTCTTCAACACGATCCAGTTCTTCAACCAGTTCAGGCCGAACGAGCCGTTCACCCCGAAGTGGTCTGACAAGCCGCTTCTGAAGTCCTGGCAGAAGTCGAAGCCGCCGCTCGGCTTCCCGCGCACGACCGACAGCCTTTGCCCGAAGTGCGTCATCGAGGCGCGCAACAAAATCCTGAGCGCGCCGACGATTGACCCTTCGGTGCTCGTCCAGGAGAAGGTCGGCGAGATCAAGGCGCAGATTATCGAGCGCGACGGCCAAATCTGGATGGTCAAGGACTGCCCCCAACACGGTCACTTCGAGGACATCATGGCGATCGACTCGAAGTTCCTCAAGCACATCGAGGCGATGTTCCCAGGCCGCGACATCCAGGCACACAACGATGAGGGCTTACACAACCACGGCTCTAGCTCCATCAAGTTCGGGCGCGGGTCGGTCTTGACCGTTGACCTGACGAACCGCTGCAACATGATGTGCGACCCCTGCTTCATGGACGCCAACCAGGTCGGCTTCGTCCATGAGCTTTCCTTCGACGAGGTGAAGGACATCCTCGACAAGGCCATCTCGATCAAGCCGCGTCGCCAGATGTCCGTCCAGTTCTCCGGCGGCGAGCCTTCGATCTCGCCGCACTTCGTCGAGTCCATACGCTACGCGCGCAAGGTCGGCTACAACTCCGTCCAGTGCGCGACCAACGGCATCGAGTTCGCCAAGTCCAAAGAGTTCTGCCGTCAGGCCGCCGAGGCGGGCCTGCGCTACGCGTACCTCCAGTTCGACGGCATCGGCAACGACGCCAACTCGCACCGGCAGGTCGGCAACCTCTTCGACGTGAAGCTGCGCGCGATTGACAACCTGCACGAGGCTGGCGTCGAGATCGTTCTCGTCATCACGCTCGTCAACGGCATCAACAACGATCAGGTCGGCTCGGTCATCCGCTTCGCGCTCGACAACCCGAAGAAGATCGCCTTCCTCTCCTTCCAGCCCGTCAGCTTCACCGGACGCGACGAGGAGATCACGGACGAGCGCCGCATGCAGCAGCGCTACACCCTTTCGCACCTCGCCAACGACGTGAAGACGCAGGTCGGCATCACGGAGCCGACGCGCGACTGGTTCCCGCTCTCTTTGATGGGCGCGTTTGCAGACTTCGCGGACCTCGCGCACGGCCCCGACGCCGAGTGGGGTCAGGTCTCCTGCGGCTGCCATCCGAACTGCGGCGTCGGAACAGCCGTGATGATTGACAAGGAGACGAAGGAGATGGCCCCCGTGCCAGAGTTCCTGAACATTCCGGGACTCGTCCGAGACATGCAGCGGATCACGGACGCGGGGCGCGGCAAGTGGGCGACGAACACGTTGATGGGCCTCGCGCTCCTGAAGCACTACAACCCTTACAAGGCCCCTTCGCAGTTCTCGCTCTACGAGCTGTTCAAGAAGTTCGACAAGTCGTTCGGACTCACGGGCCGCTCCTACGGTCGCGTCGACGGCAAGCGCTCGAAGACCGACATCGAGGCGCGCCGCGCCGACCGCTGGAACTTCCTCTTCATCGCCGGCATGTGGTTCCAGGACTTGTTCAACTACGACTTCCGGCGCACGGAGATGTGCATCATCCCCTACGGCACGCAGGAAGGCGAGATCTCTTTCTGCGCCTACAACACCGGCATCGGCTGGCGCAACATCATCGAGCAGATGCACCAGAACGCGACCGTCGCGCAGTGGTACAAGGAGCACGGGCGTCACGAAATCTTCGCCAAGGGCAAGGAAGTCGGCCTCGAATACGAAGCGCCGGTGAGCCTCGTCCTCAACGAAGTTGACCTCCAGCGCCCGAACAAGCCGCACATGGAAGGGCCGAAGACGGCGCACGAAGAGGCGGCCATGATGCGCAAGCTCTATCAGGAGATGGTTCTGAAGAAGAAGCTCGGCGCGGACGTGGAGAAGAACACGCCGGTGCAGATCAAGGGACTGTCGCGCACTAAGAAGGAAGAGACGGCGAACGCCTAAACTACTCCGCGGCAGTCAGGAGTGATAAAGCCCCGCGACTATTTTAAGTCGCGGGGCTTTTCCTTTACGTGGTCGTGGAGTGATAATC
>JALZHC010000867.1 GCA_030914105.1 Acidobacteriota bacterium | reverse complement strand
TCTACGACCTCGGCGACGTGACCGTGCTGCCCGGCCTGATCGACGCGCACACGCACATCACATATCACTTCGATTCTTCGGGCCACTTCGGCCTCGAAGGCGACGCGAGCGCGGATGTCACGCTCAAGTACGCCGAGCAGAACGCACGCGACACGCTGAATGGCGGCATCACAACGATCCGCAACCTCGGCGCGGGCGGGCGCGTTGACCTGCGCTTGCGCGACGAGATCAACCGCGGCGACGCCGCAGGGCCGCGCATGCTCGTCTCCGGCGAGCCGCTCACGTCCGACGACATACGCGACATCTACGAAGACGCGGGCGCGCGTCTTGCGCGCGTGCGCGAGTTCGTCCGCGCGCGTATCAAAGAGGGCGTGGATGTCATTAAGATTTTCGAGGGCGTGGACGAGCGCGGCCAGGCCGTCTTCAGCGAGGCGGAGATTCGCGCGGCAGTCGAGGAGGCGAGCCGGGCGGGCCTGCGCGTCGCCGTCCACGCGCACGAGGCCGCGGCGGTGAAGGCCGCAGTCCGCGGCGGCTGCACGTCAATCGAGCACGGCACCTTTCTCGACGCGGAGGCCACGCGCCTGCTCGTCGCGCACCACACGGCGCTTGTCCCGACGCTCTACCTTCCGACGCACTACCTCGAACACAAAAGCCAGTTCGCCTTCGACCCTTCGACGTGGGACTTCTTCGAGCGGCTGCGCGCGGGCAATCTCGCCAACGCCGGGCGCGCGAAGAAGGCGGGCGTGTGGATAGTCAGCGGCTCGGACGCAGTGGCCGGCCTGCACGGCCACAACACACGCGAGATCGAGTGGTTAGTTAAGGCCGGGCTGACTCCCGCGGAGGCTCTGCGCGCCGCGACCACGGAGGCCGCGCGCCTGCTCGGACTCGAAGGCAAGGTCGGCGAGATTAAGGCGGGCGAATTCGCCGACGTGATTGCCGTCGAGGACGACCCTTTGAAGGACATCACTGCTGTCGAGCGCGTCCGCTTCGTGATGAAGGGCGGGCAGGTCTTCAGGGACGACATCACGCGCCGTTGAGTTCAAGCGTCGTCGAGTTTGAGTTGAAGCGTTACAGATTTAACCACAGAGGGCACAAAGGTATTCACAGAGGTCACAGAGAGATTTCCCCTTTGTGACCTTGGCCAGAACCTTTGCCCCCTCTGTGGCTAAGTCTTTAAGTTTTTCAGAAACGTCCGCGCAGCTTGTCGTAAGTGGTCTTGAGGTCTTCGGGGATGACGCGGGTTTCGCCGACGGTGGTCATGAAGTTTGAGTCGCCAGTCCAGCGCGGGAGCACGTGAAGATGAAGATGGTCTGAGACGCCCGCGCCGGCGGCCTGGCCGAGGTTCATGCCGAGGTTGAAGCCGTGCGGGCGGTATGTCTCTTCGAGTATGGCCTGGGCGCGCTTCGCCAAGTCCATCATCTCATCGGAGGTCTCTTTGGGGAGGGCGGCGAAGTCTGCGGTGTGCTCGAAGGGGACGATCATGAGGTGGCCGCTGACGTAAGGGTAGACGTTGAGGACGACGAAGTTTCGGCGCGCGCGTTGGAGGATGAAGGTGGACTCGTCGTCTTCGCGCGCGGCGAGCGTGCAGAAGACACATGAGGAGCCTGTGCCTGTCTTCTCGCCGCTCGACCCCTTGATGTAGTCGTAGCGCCAGGGTGTGTAGAGCCTGTCCACGTCACGCCTCCCCGCGCCCGCGCGCCGGCGGGAGTTACATCAGGGGAGGCGTCTGCCCTTCCCCGCCGCCTTCGTTCTGCCCCGAAGCGCCGGCCCCGTTCTCCGCGGACGAGTCGGCGTCCGGCTCTTCGTTAATCAACTCCTTCAGCTCTTTGCCGGGCTTGAAGTAAGGGACGCGCTTGGCGGGGATGTCGACGGGGTCGCCGGTCTTCGGGTTGCGGCCCCGGCGCGCGCCGCGCTCGCGCACGCGGAAAGAGCCGAAGCCGCGCAGCTCGATCTTCTCGCCGTGGTTTAAGGTCTCGATGATGCTCTCAAAGACGATCTCGACCAGCCGCTCGGCGTCCTTCTTCGTCAGCTCGGCTGCGCGCGCCACGTCTTCCACGAGTTCTGCTTTGGTCATATTGTCTCCGCCTCTCCGGCGGGAAGCCTCCGCCTTAAGCTCAGACAGGCCGATGAGTTTTGGGTGCAAGAGCCGGCCTGTAAATTAGCAGAAATCGCGAACCCGTAGCAAGGTTTAAAAGTCCGCGCGGCCAAGGGTTTAGCGATTTTTGATTTGGGATTTTTGATTTTCGATTTGGCATATCCTTCGGCAGTCAGCAGTCAGCACCCAGCTTAAAATCCCTTTGCGACCTTTGCGCCTGCTTCGCGTCTTTGCGGTTAAGTCAGACTC
>JALZHC010000866.1 GCA_030914105.1 Acidobacteriota bacterium | reverse complement strand
CGCCGACGCACGCCCGCGTGCGCGAGCGGCGCTTCGGCCTGCGCGGCGAGCACGGCGGTCGAGGCGTAGTCGCCTTCGGCGAGGCGGAGCTGCGCCTCGGCGAGCGTCACGTAAGCCTCGCCGACGAGGTTGCCTTCGGCTGCGTAGAGCGTGCGCGCGCCTTCGAGAAGCTCGTGCGCCTCCGCGCCAGCGCCCGCGACGACCGCCGCGCGGCCCGCCTGCGCGAGCGCGCGTGCCTGCTCGGCGCGCATGCCGAGTTCGGCGAAGACGGGGATGAGATGGCGGTAGGCCGCGCGCGCTTCCGTGGCGAGGTTAAGTTCGAGGTAGGCGTCGGCCAGCTCCAGCTCGGCGACCGCGGATTGGTGCGCCATGCCGAGCGCGGCGTAGCGTCGGCGCGAACGTTCGAGCAGGTCGAGCGCGCGGTCGTAGCGCCCCTGAAAGAGCGCGAGGCTGCCCATGCTGGCCTCGATCTCGGCCTGCGTGACGGCGAGGCCGGCGCTGCCGGCGCGCTCGAAGGCAAGCTCGTAGAGTTGTTCGGCGGCGCGGAAGTCGTGGCGCAGAGTGTAGAGGTATGCGAGCGAGTTCTCGATGACGGCGAGCTGCTTGAGGTCGCCCGTCGGGAGGAAGCGCGAGCGCGCGAGCTTGAGGTAGTGCTCGGCTTCGCCGTAGGAGTCGCGCCGCCCACAGAGGTTCCCGATGTTGTGTTCGACGCGGCCCGCGGCGGCCTGGTCGCCGTGTTCGAGGAAGATGTCGCGCGCGCGCAGGCCCGAAGCGACGGCCTCTTCGTAGCGACCGAGCATGGCGAGTGCGACGAGCTTGCTGACCTGCGTCTCGGCTGCCGTGTGCGGGAGGCAGAGGGCGCGCAGGCGCGACTCGGCTTCGTCGAGGTGCGCGACGGCCTGCTCCATCTGGCCGCCGACGAGCGCGGCGATGCCCTCGGCCCAGGAGCGCAGCGCGGCGACTTCTTCCGAAGGCTTGAAGTCGGAGAGCGCGCGCAAGGCTTCGGCGGCGGCGACGGCTCGCGCCGGCTCGCGGCTCCAGGCGTCGAGGCAGATGTCTTTGAGCGCGTGCGCGAGGGGCGCGTCGGCGAGCGCGGCATGCCCGCGCAGGAGCGCGAGCCGGCGCGACTCGTCTGTGGCCGACGCCAGCAGCGCGGCCAGTTCCGCCCGGTTCATTCTCTATGCTCTGAGGTTCAGGTCGGGAATCTCGACCAATAGATCGTCCAGACGCAAACGCAGCGTGTAGCTGCCCGCGGGCACGGCGGGCAGGGCGAACTCGCACAACTCGTTCAACTCGGCGCGCGCCGCACGGCCTTCGTCTTCCGCGCCGCCCAGTTCGGCCCAGCCGCCCGCGCACTCGCCGAGCACCTGACCTGAGACGGCCCAGCCCTCTTCGCCCGGCGCGAGCCGAAGGTCAACGTCCACGTCGCCCGCGCTGAAGAGTAGCTGGCGCGAAGAGGTGGCCTGACCGGAGCGGACTCCGAAGGCGGGCCGCAGCGCGCCGCTGTCGAAGCTGAGCGCGGCGACGACGCGGCGCAGGAAGCCTTCGCGGCGGGGGCGCGCGCGGAACAGGTTGAGCGCGCCCGCGAGCAGGTCGCGCGGGGCGTCCTCCGAGTTGTCCGTGCGCATCACCTGTGTGAGGCGCTCGACCTGCGCGAGCTGGCCGGCGCAGGCGGCACAAGTCGAGAGGTGCGCGCTCGCGTCGCGCGACTCTTCCGGCGCGACGCGGCCCTCGGCTAGGTCAACCAATCGCTCGAAGGGGATGTGTCTGGGGGCCAGCTTCATAGGTTTATCTCCGCGCGCGGCATTCTCAACGCCCGCCGCTCACAAAGACAGTGCGCGGGCCTCGTCGAAAAATACAACGCCAGACCGCACGCCGGAAAAAAGGGACAGGCTCGCGGCTTCCGAAGACCCACGCGCCCGTTTCGGGAGTGATTATAGCAGTAAACTCTCGATTATCGGCTGAGCAGATACGTTCGAGCAGTTCCTCATTCTTGAGCTTAGAGCAACTAAGATTCACCGCCGCAGGCGCAGAGAGCGCGGAGGAAGCGCAGAGGGTTGTGCATAGCATTCCTCTGCGCCCCCTCTGCGCTCTCTGCGCCTGCGGTGGTGAACTGCCCCTTGCTCCTTAACTCCACGATTGAGTTGACCGCTGGCGCGCGTGGTGCGCCCCTTTCACAGACCGGCTCTCCGGAAGCGATCACCAGTCGAAGCGGTTGCGGTACTCGGCAGACTCGATGAAGGCGCGAACCATCTCGGCCTTGTGGAAGTCGCCGCCGTTGTCGTCGAGCTTACGGAGCCAGAAGTTGAAGCCGCTCATGTCGGTGTCTGCGCCCTCGTCCGGGT
>JALZHC010000288.1 GCA_030914105.1 Acidobacteriota bacterium | reverse complement strand
CGGCGAGCGCGGCCTGCTGCGCGGCGGCGTCCACGAGCCGCTCGGCGGTCTGGTCGCAGTCCGCGGCGCGGTCGAACGCGACGACGAGCGCGCCCAACGCGCGCCCCTCGAACCGAAGCGGCGCGGCGTACTCGACCGCGTGATCCTTATCCTTCAGGAAGAATGCGTCGCGCGCGTCTTCGCGCCTCGACGTTGAAGGCGACGACGCGAGCCACGCGCGCAGACGCCCGACCTCGACGAGCGAAGCGTCTTCCTCCGCGCTCCCCTCGCGGTCGAACACGCAGACCGTCAGCCCCGCGCCTTCACCCTTTCCTCCTTCCCCCTTCCCCTTTTCTCCTCGTGCCTTCTCGCCGCCGCTTCCGACGAGCACGGCGGCGCACAGCGCGGCGTCAGCGCCCTCGTAGGTCGCGCCCGCGACGCGGCGGACGACCTCCGCGGGACTCAAGGCGTGCAGCAACCCGCGACCGAGGTCTGCGATGAAGGCCAGCTCGCGGTTACTGCCTTCGAGCGCGCGCTCGCGTTCGGCGGCTTCGAGGTGCGCGCCGGCGCGCGTCAGGAGTTCCCGCGGCGTCGCGCCCTTCACGACGAAGTCGTCGGCTCCCGCGGCGAACGCCTCGACCTTGTAATCCTCGCGGTCGTGCGAAGAGACGACGATGACGGGCAGACGCCGCGTCGCCGCCTGCGCGCGCAGAAGTCTGCACAGCGCGAGTCCGCTCACGCCCGGAAGCTCGATGTCTAAGACGACGAGGTCGCACGCCTGTCGGTGCAGCTCGCGCAGAGCCTCCGCCGCGTCGCCGCACGCGACGACTTTGTGTCCCTCCGACTCAAACGCGCGCACGAGTCCGCGCCGCACGCGCTCGTCGTCCTCGACGACGAGTATGGCGGCGGCCCTGCTCGAAACCTGGGAAGAGACAGACATGGCCCGGCTTTGAACTTTCGGCGCGGGCTGGAGGGGGCGCGGTCGGCCCGCGGCGCGGACAGCGAACAAAATTCTCGCGAGAGCCGCGCGGCAAACGGCCTCGCCGCCTCGCGCGCGACTCACATGACGATTGAAAACGAACGGGCGGGGGAAGTCAAGAAAAGGATGAAGGCGGAAGGCGGAAGGATGAAGAAAAGGCAAAGCGCCCTTACTTCATCCTTCATCCTTCCGCCTTCATCCTTTAATTTATCGCCGTCGAGGCCAGCTCGCCGGCGGCGAGTTCGGGCTTGGCGTCGGACTTGGGGCCGAGCGACTGCTGTTTGTGGAAGGACTTGGCGGAGTACATGGCTTCGTCCGCCGCGATGAGGAGCTGGTCGAGGGTCTCGCCGTGGACGCCGTAGGAGGCCGCGCCGACGGAGATGCCGACGCGCGCGCGCTTGTCGCCGCGCACGTGCAGGGAGAAGCGCGAGACGGCGCGCTCGATGCGCTCGCGCAGCTCCGTGGTCTGCTCGGAGGTAAGGTCTTGCACGATGGCGACGAACTCGTCGCCGGCGTAACGCGCCAGGAAGTCGTACTCGCGCAGTTGCGCGTGGATGATTCGGCCTACCTCGCGGAGCACACGGTCGCCGGTCTTGTGGCCGAAAGAATCGTTGACGGCCTTGAAGTCGTCGAGGTCGAGCATGACGACCTGGAAGGGCTTGCCCGTGCGGCGCGCGCGCGATGCCTCCTGCTCGAAGTGGACGTACATGGCGCGCGAGTTCGGCAGCCCTGTCAGCGTGTCGGTCAGAGCGTTCGACTCGGCCTCGGCGTGGCTCATGGCGTTGGCTAGCGCGTCGGAGGCGAGGCGCGCGACCGTGTCGAGGAGTCGTAGGTGGTCGTCAGTGTAGCGGCGCGGCTCCTGCGAGTAGACGGCGAGCGCGCCGAGCACACGCTCGTCCTTCACCAGCGGGAGCGCGACCATCGAGCGGAACTGGCAGCCTTCGGGAAGCTCCACGTCCGAGAAGTCGAGCATCGGGTCGAGGAGGTATGAGGGGCGGCGGTTGGCGAGCACGAAGCCGACGACGCCCTCGCCGGGCGCGAAGGCACGACCGCGCAAAAGCTCGGCGTGGCGGCCCGCGACATGGGCGGCCGTCGCGTAAGACTTCTCCTCGTCATAGAGGTAGACGGCGCAGAGGTCGAACGGGACGACGTGGCCGACCTTGTTGACGAGCACCATCACCGTGTCTTCGATGTCGAGCGACGAGCCGAAGGTGCGCGCGATCTCGTAGAGCGCGTAGACCTCGCGGTGCGCGTTCGTGATCTGGCTGAGGTAGTCGGGCGCGTCGGAGCGGTGAACTGCCGCCGGCGACGCGGCGGCGGAAGCCGAAGCTTGCGCGCGCCCCTCTTCGCCGAGAAGCTCGCGGTGCTCCCACTCCTCCTGCGTCAGCCCACGGTGATCCAGCCCTTGAATGTTGATCTCCTTCTCGAAGTCCGCGAGGTGTCGCAGGAAAATCGAGACGACGCGCGGGTCGAAGTGTGTGCCCGCGCCGCGCCGCAAGAGCGCGCACGCCTCCTCGCGCGTCATGCCGCGGCGGTACGGGCGGTCTTCGCGCGCCGAGTCGAAGCAGTCGACGACGGAGAGTATCCGCGCGGTCAGAGGAATCTCTTCACCCTTCAAGCCTTCGGGGTAGCCGCAGCCGTCCCAGCGCTCGTGGTGGTAGCGGACGACAGGGACGACCGGATAAGGAAAGCCGACGCGTTCGAGTATCTGCGCGCCGACGGTCGTGTGAACCTTCATCCGCTCGAACTCGGCCTCGGAGAGCTGCCCCGGCTTGTTCAGGATGTGGTCGGGGACGGCGAGCTTGCCTACGTCGTGCAGGAGCGCGCCGGCCTTCAAAGCCTTGATCTCTCCGGCGGAGAGTCCCAACAGCTCGCCCATCATCCCGCAGTAGACCTGCACGCGCCGGACATGGAAGTGCGTCGTCTGATCCTTGGCGTCAATCGCCGTGGCGAGAGCTTCGACCGTGGCGAGGTGCAGGCGCGAGAGTTCGGCGGCCTCGCGCGTCTTCTCGGCGACGCGCTCGAAGAAGGTTCGGTAGGCGGCGAAGGTGGCGACGATGACGGGCACGCTCAAAAGGACGTAGACGATGCCGAAGCGCAGCAACGCGGCGTAGACCACAGCCGCCGCGAGCGCGCCCGCGAAGAAAGACCAGGAAGTCCAGAGGTAGCACTCGCGCCAGCAGCGCCAGACGGGCCGGCGGCTCTTCAAGCCGAGGAGCGTCGCGACGAGCGCGCCGTTCATGACATACTGCGTGAGCGCCATCAGGACGAGCGGCACGGCGAGCTGTTCGAGCGAGAGCGGGTAACCTCCGCCGACGGGTTCGCGCGTGACGCCGCCGTGGAAGGCGAGTGCGAAGTAGAAGGCGCGACCGGCGACGAAGGCCGTCAGGGACATGAAGGCCGGCGCGGCGATCCAGCTCGAAGCGCGGCGCGAGGTGCGTAGAGAGCTTGTGAACGAGTCGACCGCGCCGAGGACTACCGCCGCGGAGACGCCGAGGAAGATTGCGCCGAGGAAGATGAAGCAGTCGCCCGCCGTCACGCTCGCCTTCGTGCCGGGGATGCGCACCGGGAGCATGCCGCCGATGACGACGAGGCTCGCGAGCACGAGCAGCTCGGCCCACTCAGCCGTGCCGAACGCCAGGCAGCGCCACACGCCCCACGCGAAGACGAGCGCGCCCGCGGCCACCGACGCGCCCCAGTAGGCGCGCGCGGCACGGTTATAGTCCGACATGTCTATGCGAATCACTCGCGCCCTCCGGCGGATTAAATGATGAATGCGGAATGATGAGTGATGAATGATGAGAGGCGCGCTGCCTTTCATTTATCATTCATCATTCATCAGTCCGCATTCATCACTTCTTCAAAACATCCCGTCGCCGCGAGTGAGCGCCGGGAGCAAATCGGCACTCGCTTGCGGCGACGGCTTGGGGGCAAACGACGGGCACTTGGCACTCGCCCGCCGAGCTGGGTGAGAAAACTTCGGGAGGCTTCGGCAACCTTCTCGCGGAAACGGCCTCCTCTCGACATCTGCGCTCCCCTGCATTCAAATTGGCGCGGCTTTACGGGTCCCGTGCGGTGGCCCCGCGTCGCGCGCGTGCCGCGCTCCTGCAAGCCGCTGCACAATCCTTTAACAACCCGCGTGCCGCTCGCCGGCAGACTTGCTCACGTCACCTTCTGGCCGGAAAAACCAACTTTTCACAGTGCGCGCGACTTAACCCCGGCGCGCGCCGCGGCGGCTGAAGGTCAACGTGACAGGTCAGTTTGAAGGCGGAGTGCAGAATGGAAGAAGTAACGTTGAACGCGGAGTTGACAACTGTCCGGGCGCGGGCGCAACCTTCCCGCGTTCGTCTGACACAAGCCTTTGCGCCCTCGGTGAAATCCTTCGTGACCTCTGTGATTAAGTGAGCCAATCTTAACCACAGAGGTCACAGAGGTCTTCGCCGAAGGGCACAAAGATTTTATTTGGCGTCGGGATTCAACGCTTGGACTCATCCGCGACAGTCGAGCAGTCGGAAGAGAGCGCGAGGGCGACGGGCTACGTCGCTCTGCTGCGGCGCAGGCGCGACTTCCGCCTGCTCTGGCTCGGACAGGTCATCAGCCAGCTCGGCGATTGGTTCGACACCATCGCGCTCTTCACGCTCGTGCTGCGTCTGACGGGTTCGGGCCGCGCCGTCGGCCTCGTGCTCGTCGCGCGCTTTCTGCCGAGCGTCGTGCTCGGCCCGCTCTCCGGCGTCGTCGCAGACCGCTTTAACCGTCGCCACATAATGATCGCGAGCGACGTGGCGCGTGCCGTCGTCGTGCTCGGCTTCCTCCTGGTGCGCCGGCCCGAACAGGTCTGGCTCGTCTACGTGCTGACGCTCTTGCAGCTTGGCTTCTCGGCCTTCTTCGAGCCGGCGCGCTCGGCGGCAGTCCCCTCGGTCGTTGCGGAGCGCGAGCTGGTCGCGGCCAACTCGATCTCCTCGGTCACATGGTCTGCGATGCTCACGCTCGGCGCGGCCATCGGCGGCCCCATCACAGGCTGGTTCGGCACCGACGCCGCCTTCGTCATAGACTCTCTGACCTACGTCGCCTCCGCGCTCCTCATCTACAGCATCACGCTTCCGCCACGCCGCGAGAGAGAGAAGCGACGGCTCACGCTCGCCAAGGCGCTCGGCATCACCGACTCGCTCGAAGGTCTACGCTACGTCTGGTCGCGTCCGCGCGTGCTCGCGTTGCTTCTGGTCAAGCCGGCGTGGGGCGTGGGCGGAGGCATTCTGACTCTGCTGCCGGTCTTCGGCGAGAAGATATTCCCCGTGGCCGGGAGCGCGGCGGTCGGCATGAGCGTGCTTTATGCCGCGCGCGGCATCGGCACGGCGGTCGGCCCCGTCCTCACGCGCCGCTTCTACAGCGAGACGCGCCAGCAGATGCAGCGCGCCATCGGCGTCGCCTTCATCGTCGCCGGCGCGTTCTACGTCTCGTTCGGGACTTCGCGAAGCTTCTGGCTCGCGCTCCTCTTCCTCGCCGTCGCGCACATGGGCGGCAGCGTCCTCTGGGTCTTCTCGACCGTTCTCTTGCAGTCAACGGTCGAGGACGACTTCCGCGGGCGCGTCTTCGCCGCCGAGCTGATGCTGATGACGCTCTCGATGGCCGCCTCGAACTACGCCACGGGCGAAGCGCTCGACCGCTTTGGCTACTCGCCGCGCACGGTCACCGCCGCCATCGGCAT
>JALZHC010000287.1 GCA_030914105.1 Acidobacteriota bacterium | reverse complement strand
GTCCTGTTCGGCGTGGTCTTCGCGCGGCGCATCAGCCTGCCGCGCACGGCGCGCGAGTGGACGCTCATCGCCGTGACGGGCGTGCTCGCCTTCACACTCAACTACGGCCTTCTGTTCTGGGGCGAGCAGCACGTCTCTTCGGGCCTGGCGGCACTCTTGCAGGCGACCATCCCCGTCTTCGGCATGCTCATCGCACACGCGTACCTGCCGGGCGAGCGACTGACGACGGCGCGGATGGCGGGCGCGCTTTTGGGCGTCGCGGGCGTCGGACTCATCTTCTCGAACCAGATGGAAGCGGGCGGCGCTTTGGCCGCGTGGGGGAGCGCGGCGATTGTGGCGGGCGCGGCGTGCGTGGCCTACGCGAACGTTCTGGTGAAGGCGCGCGGCGGAGCGTTCGACCCGGCGGTGCTGGCCGCAGGGCAGATGCTCTGCGGGCTTGTGCCGCTGCTTGCTTTCGGCCTCGCGTTCGAGGGCAACCCCTTCAAGTTCCATTGGACGACGCTCGCGGTCGTCTCGCTTCTGTACCTGACGCTGGTCGGGTCGGTCGCGGCCTTTCTTTTGTACTACTGGCTCGTGCGGCGGATTGACGTGACGAAGACGATGCTGATTCCGCTCGTCACGCCGCTGGCGGCGGTCGTGCTCGGCATGCTCGTGCTCGGCGAGAGCCTGACGTGGCGGACGCTCGCGGGCGGCGCGCTCATCATGGCGGGCATCGCACTCGTCGTGCTGCGCGGAAGAAGAAGAGAGGTCAGAGGTCAAAGGTCGGAGGTCGGAGGTTAGAGGTTAGAGGGTTAGTGAAAGCCGACGCCGGCAATCGCCCGCGATGAACACGAGCGACGCGGCAGGCTCAAGCACTAACCTCTAATCTCTGACCTCTGACCTCTTTTTTTCACGGGGCCGCCGTCTCGGCCTCGACGTTGATGAAGATGCGGAAGTTGCCGGGCTGCCGGACGCCGAGCGTGATCTGGACATTGATGGAGCCGCCGGGCGGGATCGGCGAGCCGAGCGCGACGCTCACGTCGGAGGGCGAAGGCTCTGTAGTCGGCCCAGGCCCGACGGCGCTGACGGCGAGCGAAGAGTTGAAGCCGCCGCCGGACGTCTGCGCGGGCGGCGTCTCAAGCGTCGTCTGCTGCACCGCGCAGTTGTTTGAAGGGCAGGCGGGGTTTGTCCCCGTGATCGAGACGGTCGCCGGCGACGCGCCCGAAGTGATGACGCGCAGGTCTGCCGTGCCCAGCGGCGCGTTGAAGGTCGAGAGGTCTATGACGCGGAACCGAAGGCGCGTGATGGGCTGGCCCGTGTTGTTCGTCACGGTGCGGCGGATGGAGAGCGTGCCGAAGGGGCCGAGCGTCTGGTTCGGCGTGTTGATGGTCGGGTCGCGGAAGCGGTTCGGCGACGAAGAGGAACTCGCCGCCGGGTCGAGCAGCGAGAGCGTGACCGCCGAGTTGTCGCGCTGGACGGGCGAGTGCGAGTTCTCCGGGCCGGGTGCTCCGAGGCGCGCGCCCGCGCCGATGTCCGTGCCCGTCGTGTCCGCGAAGAAGAAGTCAGACGCATTGTCGCCCGTGTCCTTCGGCAGGCCGTTCGCAGGGCAAGGCCCGGCTGCCGCGGTCGAGCCGCCCTTGCCGCACAGGTCGCGCACGAAGGCATACTCAAGGTTCGTGGCCGCGACCGCCGGGTAGCCGCCGCCCTCCTTGAAGAGCGTGTTCAGCTCCGAGGTCGAGCCGACGGCGTCGAAGCGCGTGGCCGTGAAGAGGTGCGTCGGGTCGGTCGTGTTGAAGAGCGCGATGCCTGCGTTGTCGGCGATGTCGGTCGTGTACATCGCGTCGCCGGTCGCGGTCGTCGTGCTGCCCGCCGGATAGCTCGACAGGGAGTAGCCGTTTGAGTTGACGCCGAGGTAGTGGCCGCGCGCGGGGATGATTGTGCCGTTCGGGATTGAGAAGCGCAGCGTGCCGTCGGAGGCGAAGAGGCCGTAACCGGCTGAGCCGTCGCCAGCCTGCACAGTGATGTCGCCGCCGCTGGCGTTGTAGATTTCGACGTACTCGTCCTGCGGGCCGGCGGGGCCGCGCAGGCGGAACTCGCTAATGACGAGGCTGCCCGGCTCGCCCGCGTTCGTCACCGAGAGCTTCGCCCACCAGGTTCCCCAGCGCGAGTTGTTCGTGACGGAGCTACTGTCCGGCGCGATGCGCTGCTGCGCGTACTCCTGAATCGTCCAGAGGTCTGTATCGTTGAAGGGGTCGACGAGCGTGTGGCTGTAGTCGCCCCAGCGGTTGCGCGAGCCTGAGAAGGTCTTGGCGTAGTAGTCCTCTCCGGCCTTGAAGACGAAGGGGTCGCGCGTAGTGCCCGCGGCGTCCGTGTGGTCGTGGTAGGAGTAGCCGGCGGAGGCGAACTGATTGGAGGAGAACTGCGAGAAGCCGACGAGGAAGTCTTCGTTGTGGTTGACGGCGATTGAAGAGTAGGCGTACCACTTGCCGCCGTTCGAGCTTGTGGCCGTCGGGTCTTCGATGCGACCGCCGTCGGCGAACGAGCCGTCGGTGTTGAGCTTCGTCCACTGCGTGGCGGTGTGCGTCATCGTGCCGGCGGGCAGGCCGACGGTCTGCGTGTAGTAGACGTGGTTGTTGCGGAAGACGGCGTTGCCGCGTATCTGCGCGTCGCCTGTGTCAATGAAGCGCAGGACGTTCGGGCAGGTGACGCCGGGCGTGCCCGCGCAGGTCTGCGGCAGGATGTCGCCGGAGGGCTGCACCCACGCGCCGCCGGGGCGCACCTTCGGGTTGTCGGCAAGCTCGTCGGCGTCTGGGTTCAGTGATGGCAAGCCGGGCGTGCCCGTGATAGTCCAAAGGGAGTAGGTCGCGCTGGCGCTCGAAAGGTGCTGCGGGAGGTAGAGCGTGGCTTGCGTCGGGTCGTAAGTCTCGACGGGGTGGAGGCAGAAGCCGAGGTTCGGGCCGGCGAAGAGCGTGGCGTGGCCGGACGCGATGGTTCCGGTGCGCGCCTGCGGGTAGTCGAGCACGAGCACGCGCCCTTCGACGAAGTTCTGCCCGCCGCCGAAGCCCGTCCCGTTAATCTCGAACATGTTCATCGAGACGGCGATCCAGTTCTTGTTGAAGCCGAGCATGGGAAAGTCGGCCCACTCGCCCTGCGTGCTGCAACCCACAGACAGGGCCGCGCAGCCGACGACGAAGCGGTAGACGTTGTAAGTGCCCTGCGGGTCTGCCGTCTGCGAGACGGCGATCTCGATGGAGGAGTTGGCCGTGCCGCTGTTCGAGTCGGCGACGAGAATCCAGCGCTGGTTGTAGGGGTCGAAGTTGATGCGCGGGTCGAAGAAGCCTGAGCCGCCGGACGTTGACCAGAAGCTGTCCATGCTGACGGTCGAGAGCGGCACGCCCGTCGTCTTATCCTCGACGCGGTAGTTCTGGTTCGTGTTGACGAAGACCTTATCGAGTCCGACCGCGCCCTGCGTGTCGGGCGGGATGGTGAAGGTCGCCGTCCCAGTCTTCGGCCCGTCCTCCTGCGCAAGGAAGCTCTGGGAGGGCGCGGGCGAAGGCGCGGCGGGGCCGCCCGTCGTGTCGCCACGCGCGGGCGGGGCCGAGCTTGAGAGGGACTTCGGGCGCTTCGTCGGGGCGTTGGTCGCGGGCGAGTCGGGGATTGTTAGCGGCGCGTGAATCGCCAGGAGGTGCGTCGGGCCTTCGCTCGCGGGCGCGAGCGCCAAACGCTTCGAGAGCTGCTTGAAGTTGACCTGCGTGACAGAGACTGGCGACACGCGGACGGCGGCGGCAGACGTTCTCGCTTCGCCGCTCGTCTGCGCCGCGCCGTTCTTCGGCGACTGCGCGGGCCTGTTCTGCGCCGCGGGATCGCTTTGCGTCTGCGTCGCGGGAGTGGCCTGCATCTGCGTCGCGGCCCCGCCCTGCGTCGTCAAGGGCGCGACGCCGGAAGCCTGTACGGACTTACCCTGCGCGGTCGGCGCGTGGCCAAACACCGTCGCGGGCCTGAGCAGCAGAGGCGTCCGCAACCTATCTTTATCGTCAGCGCCGCGCGCGTCGTCATCAGAGTCTCGCGCGCTGCCGTCAGCACCTCGCGCGCCGTCGTCAGCGCTGCGCGTGTTATCGTTAGCGCCGCGCGCGTCGTCGTCCTTCTTCGCGCTCGCGTCTTCGGTCTTCTCTTTCGCGTCGGCGTCCTTGCTCTCGCTTTTGCCGTCGTCCGCCGCCTGATTCTTTTTATCCTTCGCCTTCCGCGCGGGCCTGCTCTTCGAGTCCTGCGCGCTCTCGTCGGTCGCCGCAGATTTGCGCGACTGCGCGCCCGCGCGCGCGAAGCCGTGGAAGAGCGCGGGCGCGGCGAGCGCGAGCAGCAGCGCGAGCGCGCACGTCCTCCGGGCGACGCCGAAGAGACGGCCTTCGCGCCTCAAACTCTCGCGACGGGCGGGGGAATTATTGCCTCTCATCTGGAAGTGCTCCTCCGGGTTCTCTGTTGAAGGGCCGCGTGGGCCGACTCACTCGGCGTGGCCGCCGCGCGCGCCGCTTCTTCGCGCACGCGCGCTCTCCGGCGGACTGGGCCGCGCGCCGACGGGCCGACTTTTGGTTACATTCGCAAGCGAGCTGAAAAGAAAGTGAACCGCCGGGGCCTTGTCCCTTCCCCCGGAAGGCTGCGGCGGCTGTTCACGGCGGGGAAATTCCGTGGCCGCGCGAAGGCTCGTCTTGGGCGTTTCGGAAACTTGGGCGGGGAAATAATAGACTAACGCCAGACCCGCCCGCAATACCCTTCGTATCAGCCGAGAGATGCGCAGCTCCGCGGCAGTTCGGTCTGATTTGGCGTGGCTTTTGAAGTGAGCCTACCCGGCACGGAGGGTTCGGACGATGGCGTCGCGCAGGCGCTGCGGGTGCGGCGAGACGGCCGTGAAGCCCTCGCCCTTCTGCGGGTCGCGCCAGTTGTCGAGGATGGCGACCTTGTGCGCGCAGGCCACGGTGCAGAGCGGCGCGCACCACTTCTCGCTGTTGTACTCGCGCTCCACGTCTGCCTGCGTGTACTCGGCGAGCGGGACGCCGGGCGTGCCGCGCTGCTGCGAGCAGTAGTGGACTAACCCGTCCTCGCAGATGTAGAGGTAGCGCGCGCCGGAGCGGCAGCGCCAGGTGTTGGCCTTTCCGGCGGCGAGGTTGTCCTGGAACCAGCCGAGCCGCGCGTACTCCGACTTGTTCAGACGCTTCAGCTCATCGTAGACCTTGCGCTCGCGCTCGGCCAGGGGCTTCAAGAGTCCGTGGCCGTCGTGGATGACGCCGACCGTCGTCGAGAAGCCCAGCTCGATGGCGCGGCGCGCGATGGTGAGCGCGTCTTCGGGGTTCTTGATGCCGCCGCCGATGACCGAGTTGATGTTGACGTGGAAGTCCGAGTGCTCGGCGAGTTGTTGGAGCTTGCGGTCGAGGTTCTTGAGGCTCTTCTTCGAGACCTCGTCGGGCTGCACGTTGTCAATGCTGATCTGGAGGTACTCAAGCCCGGCCTCGTTCAGGCGGCGGACGCTTTCGGGCGTGATGTAGTAGCCGTTGGTGATGAGGCCAGCGATCATCCCGCGCCGTCTGATGTGGCGGATGATTTCGGGGAGGTCTGGGTGCATCATCGGCTCGCCGCCGGAGATGGTGATGACGGAGGTGCCGAGGTCTGCCAGGCGGTCGAGCCGCCGCCGC
>JALZHC010000286.1 GCA_030914105.1 Acidobacteriota bacterium | reverse complement strand
CTACTGTCTACTGACTACTGGCTACTAATTCATCACTCTGCACTCATCACTCTGCACTTGGCTTGCCGATGGTAAAGCTTCACTTGAGGCTGGCGCTGTTGTTCGCGTTGGTTTCTCACGCCGCACTCGCGTTCGCGGCGGCGCAGGCACAGGCTGCGCCGCAGCCGGCGGCGCAGGCGGATGGGAAGGCGAAGCAGGACGAGAAGGCGAAGCAGAAGGCGAGCGTCGAGGCGCTGAAGAAGTACGCGGGCCGGTACGAGCTTGAGGTCGGCCTCATCCCCGTCTCGACTTTAGACGTGACGGTGGCCGACGGCGAGCTGTGGATGAAGCCTTCGCTCGTCAGGAAGCGGCGGCTCGTCCACAAGTCGAAGTCCGTGTTCACGGACGAGCTCGAAGGCACGCCCGTCACCTTCAACCGCGACGACGAGGGCCAGGTCGTCAGCCTCACCTTCGTCTATGAGGGCGAGCCTTACACTGCGCGCCGCGTCGAGCTTCCCCCGCCGAGCCTGAAGGGGAACACGACCTTTCGGCTGAAGGGCTACGCCGACGCCTCCGTCGTCGTCCTCGCAGGCTCGTTCAACGGCTGGAACCAATCGCAGCTCCTCTTCGGGCGCGAGGGCGGCGAGTGGGTCTGCCGCGTCGACCTCGATCCGGGCGTCTACCAGTACAAGTTCGTCGTGGACGGCAACTGGCTCCTCGACCCGTCGAACCCCGAAACGGCAGAGGACGAGGCCGGCAACGTCAACAACCTCCTCGAAGTCAAGCCCCAAAAGCAGTAGCCAGTAGTCAGGAGCCAGTAG
Organism: Acidobacteriota bacterium; assembly: GCA_030914105.1. Taxonomy (GTDB): domain Bacteria; phylum Acidobacteriota; class Blastocatellia; order Pyrinomonadales; family Pyrinomonadaceae; genus QHXN01. The sequence continues at coordinate 4,865 of JALZHC010000286.1, read as the reverse complement.
ACGCTCCGCGCCGCGGGCGTCGGCGCTAACATCACTGCCGCACGATGGCGAAGGCTTTTCTACTGGCTCCTGGCTACTGACTACTGGCTACTGCTATAAATACTCTCGATGAGCACACAGCCCAACAAAATCATCTACTCGATGGTCGGCGTCAGCCGCCACTACGACAAGCGCGCAGTCCTGAAGGACATCTACCTCTCCTACTTTTACGGCGCGAAGATCGGCGTCATCGGCCTCAACGGCTCCGGCAAATCTTCTTTGCTGCGCATCATCGCGGGCGTTGACAAGGGCTTCACGGGCGAGACCGTTCTCTCGCCGGGCTACACGGTCGGCTACCTCGAACAGGAGCCGCGGCTCGACGAGTCGAAGACCGTGCGCGAGACCGTGGAGGAAGCCGTCGCCGGAACGGTCGCGCTCCTGAAAGAGTTCGACGAGATCAACGCGCGCTTCGGCGAGGAGATGTCGGAAGAGGAGATGTCACGGCTTCTCGAACGCCAGGGCGAGGTGCAGGAGAAGTTGGACGCGCTCGACGCTTGGGACCTGGACTCGCGCCTTGAGATGGCGTTGGACGCTCTGCGCTGCCCGCCCGGCGAGACGCCGGTCAAGGTGCTTTCGGGCGGCGAGCGTAGACGGGTCGCGCTCTGCCGACTTCTTTTGCAGAAGCCGGACATACTTCTTCTCGACGAGCCGACGAACCACCTCGACGCCGAGTCGGTCGCGTGGCTGGAGCAGCACCTTCGGCAGTACGCCGGCACGGTCATCGCCGTCACACACGACCGCTACTTCCTCGACAACGTGGCCGGCTGGATTCTCGAACTCGACCGCGGCGAGGGGATACCCTGGAAGGGCAACTACTCTTCCTGGCTCGAACAGAAGCAGGAGCGTCTGCGGCGCGAGGAGAAGCAGGAGAGCGAGCGGCAGAAGACCCTGGAGCGCGAACTCGAATGGATTCGCATGGCCCCGAAGGCCCGGCGCGCGAAGGGCAAGGCGCGCATCAACTCCTACGAGGCGCTTTTGGCCGAGCAGACCGAAGCGCGCGCGCGCGAGCTTGAGATTTACATCCCCGCGGGGCCGCGCCTCGGCTCGGTCGTCATCGAGGCCGAAGGCGTGTCGAAGGGTTACGGCGAGCGCCTGCTCGTCGAAGGCATGTCGTTCAGACTTCCGCCCGGCGGCATCGTCGGCGTCATCGGCCCGAACGGCGCGGGGAAAACAACACTCTTCCGCATGATCACGGGCGAAGAGCAGCCCGACGCCGGCCAGATACGCGTCGGCGAGACCGTGCAGCTCGGCTACGTCGACCAGAGCCGCACGCTCTCGCCCGACAAGTCAATCTGGGAAGAAATCTCCGGCGGTCAGGAGACAATCCGCTTAGGGCCGCGCGAAGTGAACTCGCGCGCCTACGTCGGTCGCTTCAACTTCTCAGGCTCCGACCAGCAGAAGAAGGTCGGCGCGCTCTCAGGCGGCGAGCGCAACCGCGTCCACCTCGCCAAGATGCTCAAAGAGGGCGCGAACGTCCTCCTCCTCGACGAGCCGACGAACGACCTCGACGTGAACACCATGCGCGCCCTCGAAGAGGCTCTGGAGAACTTCGCCGGCTGCGCCGTCGTCATCAGCCACGACCGCTGGTTCCTCGACCGCCTCAGTACGCACATCCTCGCCTTCGAGGGCGACAGCCGCGTCGTCTGGTTCGAGGGCAACTTCTCCGACTACGAAGAGGACAAGCGCGCCCGCCTCGGCGATGCCGCCGCCCAGCCGCACCGCATCAAGTACCGGCAGCTCACGAGGGGTTAAAGGTAAAAAAGGGAGACAAGAATATGAAAGCAACTTGGAAAGGCGCGGTGCTGGCGGAGAGCGACGAGACGGTCGTGGTCGAGGGTAATCACTACTTCCCCGCCGCCTCGATTAAGAAGGAACACTTCCGCGAGAGCGAGACGCACACGGTCTGCCCGTGGAAGGGGACGGCGAGTTATTACGACGTGGTCGTGGGCGGCGAGTTGAACAAAGACGCGGCGTGGTACTACCCGCAGCCGAAGGACGCGGCGAAGGAGATCAAAGACCGCGTCGCCTTCTGGCGCGGCGTGAAGGTTGAGTGAGGGACGCATGAGATTCAACACAGGCTCACACGGCAGACTTGCTCGGTTTGTGCTGGCGGTTTTCGTCTGCGCGTCGGCGTCGGTCTCGTTCGCGCCGGCCCGCGCGAAGACAGTGCCGCGCCGGCAGACGGCGGCGCGGCAGGCCGCGCTCAACGCGGACGAGCGCGCGGCCATCGAGCGCGTCGCGGCGGACGACCTGCGCACGCACTTGAAGTTCATCGCGTCCGACCAGCTCGAAGGGCGCAACACTCCTTCGAGGGGCCTGGACATGGCGGCGGACTACATCGCCGCGCAGTTCCGGCGCGCGGGACTCGAAGCGGCGGGCGACGACGGATATTTTCAGACGGCGAACTGGAGGACGGTCGCTCGCGACGCCGGAAGTTTCCGTATGAAGCTGGACGCGGGGCCGCACACGGTCGAGGTTGACCGCGGCAAGGTGAGTCTCGCGTCGAGCCTGAGCGGCTTCACGCTTTGGGGCGCGGACGGGCCGCTCGCCCTGACGAGCGCGGGGCTTGTCTTCGTTGACGTGAAGGACTCGTCGGCGCTCGCCGCGCTCACGCCCGAACAGGTCGGCGGCAAGGTCGTGCTGACGGAGCTGCCAGACCTCCGGCGCGAGGATCGCTCGCGCGTAGCACAAGAGTACCAGGGGCTTCGTGCCGCGCTCGAACGCTTGGCCGAGCTCAAGGCCGCGCTCGTCGTCTCGGTTGACCGTAGCGGCGCTGCTCCCGCGCCTCCCGCGCCGCGGCTCGTTGACCCGGAGAACGCCGGGCAGGCATCGCGCAACCGCATGAGTCCGCCCGCCATCCCCGTCGTCACCGTCGGCGACCCCGCATTCGTCGCGCAGTTCGACGCGCTCAGGCAGTCGAAGGAGGCGCAAGGCCGTGCAAACGTCTCGGTGAGTCTCGGCCCGCCCGTGCAGACGCCCGTGCGTGTGCGCAACGTCGCCGGCATACTGCGCGGCTCCGACCCCGCCTTGAAAGAGAGTTACGTCCTCGTCACGGCGCACTACGACCACCTCGGCGTGCGCGAACATTGCGACCCGAAGAAGGACGACTGCATCTTCAACGGCGCGAACGACGACGGCAGCGGCACGGTCTCCGTCGTCGAGTTGGCCAACGCGCTCTCGACCCTCAAGACGAGGCCGAAGCGCAGCATCCTCTTCATGACCTTCTTCGGCGAGGAGAAGGGCCTGCTCGGCTCGCGCTTCTACGGTCGCCACCCGCTCGTGCCGCTCGCCAAAACGGTCGCCCAGTTGAACCTCGAACAGGTCGGACGCACCGACGACTCGGAAGGGCCGCAGGTCGGCACCGTCGCCGTCACGGGCTTCGACTACACGGACGTGGGCGCTATCCTTTCGCAGGCAGGCGAGCTGGAGGGCGTGAAGGTCTACAAGCACCCGCGCAATAGCGACGCCTATTTCGGTCGCAGCGACAACCAGGCGCTCGCGGACGTGGGCGTTCCGGCGCACACGCTGAGCGTCGCATACGAGTTCCCGGACTATCACGCCGTCGGCGACGAGTGGCAGAAGGTTGACTACGACAACATGGCGAAGGTTGACCGCGCGGTCGCCGCCGCACTCCTCCTTATCGCCGACGACCCGCAAGAGCCGAAGTGGAACGAGTCGAACCCGAAGACGGCGCGGTATGTCGAGGCCTGGAAGAAGCTGCACGGAAAATAAAGCAGAGGTCGGAGGTCAGAGGTCAGAGGTCGGAGGTCGGTGCCCGGCGCGCGGCCCGTCGCCCGCATTCCTTAATCAGCGGCGGCTGTCAGAAATCAGCGGCGGCTGTCAGAAAAGGTTTTCACTGACCTCTGACCTCCGACCTCTATTTTTTATCCCTCACAATGGCCCGCTCATCCTCCGAATCCGGCGGCTCGTCACAAACTTCAGGCGCTTTTTGTAAAAGGGTCGCCGGTGTGCGAAACTTAAACTTACGGTCTCCCGTATCTCGGTCTCCGGCTCACAATCCCCGCGATTTGAGTTTCCTTCGGACGACTAGTCTTAAAAACTTTTTGCTTGAGGAGCGTATACCGTATGCGATTTGTGAACTTCAGGGTGGCCGGCGCGGCGTTGACAGCGTGCCTGCTCGCCCTCGCCGCGCTCGCGCAGAACGGCGGGCACGGCTTCGACACGTCGCGCATGGACACCAGCGCGTCGGCCTGCACAGACTTCTACCAGTTCGCCAACGGCAACTGGATGAAGACCACACAAATCCCCGCGGCCTTCCCTTCGTGGGGCAGCTTCAACATCCTCGCCGAGAACAACCGCAACACGCTGCGCGCCATCCTCGACGAGGCCGCGAAGAACACCTCGGCCAAGTCCGGCTCGATCGAGCAGAAGATCGGCGACTTCTACGCCACCTGCACGGACGAGCAGAAGCGCGAGGCCGAAGGGGCGAAGCCGCTCGCGCCGTATCTGGCGCGCATCGACAAGGTCAACGACCTGAAGGGAGTCGAAGCCGAAATCGCCTACTTTCACAGGGAGGGCATCCCCGTCCTCTTCGGCTTCGGCTCGGAGCCTGACTTCAAGAACAGCTCGATGAACATCGGCACCGCGGGCCAGGGCGGACTCTCGCTGCCGAATAAGGACTACTACACGAAGACCGACGAGAAGTCGAAGCAGTTGCGCGAAGCCTTCGTCCGTCACGTGAGCGCGATGTTCCAACTGCTCGGCGACGCGCCTGCGCAGGCCGACAAAGAGGCGCAGACAGTCCTGGCGATTGAGACGCGGCTCGCCGAGAACTCGCGCAGCCCCGTCGAGCTGCGCGACGTGGA
>JALZHC010000865.1 GCA_030914105.1 Acidobacteriota bacterium | reverse complement strand
CGAACAAGCAGAGCGCGATGGTCGCCAGCAGAAGCTTGAGAGTCGTCCGGCTCATGATGACATTAGCCGAGTTGCAATGCCGTGGGGCGGTGCTTTGAACGCGCGGGCGCGTGCGTCGCGCACGATCAGTAACGCGAGCGGAAGCCTCGCGGGTCTGCGATACCGAGTTACATATGGACTCTGATACAAAACCCTCTCGCTACCGCTCGCGTTACTGTTCACGCTCGCTCTGTTTAGCCTCACTCACGGCGAAGCGTTCGAGGCACGCGCGGCAGAGGCATCTTTTGAAGCGCGCGCGCAACTCGGCGCGCGCCTCGTCGCTCAACTTCACTTCAGTACACCAGCAGCCCGCGAGCGTCGCGCCGCAGACGAACTCGACGCCGCAGGACTCGCACGCCGACGCCTCGCGCAAAGAAGGCGAGACGAGCGAGGCCAGATTCTTCAAAGTCCTTCTCATTTCGGCGCGGGCGGCGGGCGTCGGAAATTGTAGCGCAGAAGGACGCGGACGGCTACGGGCTGGCCGTCGCGCGCGGCGGGCCGGAAGTGCATCTGCCTGACGGTCGAGACGACCGCGTCGTCGAGGCCGAAGCCCGCCCAGCGCACGATCTCCACACTCCCGACCTCGCCGTCCGCGCCCACCTCGACGAGCGCGTCTACAGTCGCCTCGGCCTCGGCGCGGCTGGCCTCGTCGGTGTACGCGGGCCGAAGTCGCCTGTAGGGCGCAGGCTCGCGCAAGTCCGCGTGTGCGCCCGCGGCTTCGTCCGTGGAGAGGTCAATCAGCCCTTCGACCTCTTCGGCGGGCGGGCCGAAACGCTCGCGCTCCTCGCGCGTGAAGGCTTCCCCGATGGCTTCGGCGTAGCGCGCGGCGCGCTTGTCCAGAACTTCGAGGAGTAGGGCTTCGGCCTGTTCGGGCTTGTCTGCGTCGGCTTCGGCGCGATCCCAGAGGACGAGCCGGCCCGTGCGCGTGCTGACTAAGAAGACCGTGACGTAAGACTCGAAGTAGACGGGGCGCGCGCTGGACGAGCGTCGGATGGTCTGCGCGTCGCCCGTCAAGTAGAAGTCGCAGCCGATGGCCGAGCCGAGCGCGCGCGCCTCTGCGAGCGTCAGGTTGAGCGAGCCGCGGTAGCCCGTGCCGCGTGCAGCCGCGCGCGCGAGGTCTCGGTCGAGCAGCGAGAGTCTCGTTTCCACGTTCCCACTCGCGTTCGTCTCTCCTTTGACACTTGCGGCGGCGAGACGCTTCGCCAGTCGCACGGTTGCGCGCGCGCCCGCCTCGGTCGGGCCGAGGTCGAGCACGGCGACGTGGATGATTGCGTCTTGCGGAATGTGGATTGCGGATTGATTAGTGATGGCGCACGCGCGCGAAGCGGCGGAGGGCCGCGCCGCGTGTGAAGCGGCGGCACACGCGAGCAGTGAAACTGCGGCCAGCGCGAGCGTGGCCGCGGATAAGATGACGAAGGCGGGGCGTTGCGGCATGGGTCGTCCGGGTAGGCCGTCTCAGTTGAACTCTCGCTCCAGTTGAAAGATTACTCCGGCACGTCGCCCGCGCTGATGGGGTCTGCGTAGACGCCGGGCGAGCTGTCGGGGATGAGCGTCGCGCCGACGGCGCGCTCGTAAAACCGGACGGGGCCGACGCCGCCGATGATCGCGTAGGCGTAGCCGGACTCGCGCAAGGCCCAGAGGCACGCGAGCAGCAGCGCGCGTCCGAGGCCGCGCCCGCGCTCCTCTTCGACGACGCCCGTGGGGCCGAAGAAGTTTTTGCGCGTGCACTCGTAGGCGGCGAAGCCCTTGAGCCTGCCCTCGCGCAGCGCGATGAAGACCGAGACGGGCTGGCGCGCAAACCCGACCGACATCTCGTCGGCCCAGGCGCGCTTGAAGTGGCGCGTGACGAACTCGCGCACGGGCGTCAGCTCCCAGGGCTGCGCGCGCCGAATTACGACGCCCGCGCGGCGCATCTCGTCCGCCGACGCGTCGGGCGTCGGCAGACGCATGAGGTTGACCAGCATGTCCGGCATGACGGGCGGCCTCCGGTTGATAAAATAACCCGAAAGGATGTGCGCGCGAAACCTTCGAAGGGTTGGCAGGATCGGCCTTTCGGCCCGCGCTGACTCTGGAGAGGCCGAGTCGGAGAAGGAGGTGTGGAGAAGATGACGCGAATCGTCGCGGTCGTGCCGGCGCGGATGGGTTCGACGCGTTTTCCGGGTAAGCCGCTCGCGCCGCTTTTGGGGCGGACGATGATCGAGCACGTCGTCCGCCGCGCTTGGATGTGCGCGGCGCTCGACGCCGTGTACGTGGCGACGTGCGACGAGGAGATCAGGGCGGCGGTTGAGGCTTTCGGCGGCGAGGTCTTGATG
>JALZHC010000285.1 GCA_030914105.1 Acidobacteriota bacterium | reverse complement strand
CGCAGGTCGGCAGTTAACCGACCCACAAGCCGAGCGGCGCGAGGCTCTGCGACCGCGTCGCCGTCAAACCGAACAAGGAGATTGCAAGACAGATGCCTTTCATCAGCGCGACGCGTGAGGACGGGGCGACGCTCTTGATTAACGTGGAGAGGATCCAGTACGTGGCCTACACGGACGCGGAGGGGCAGGAGGTCTTGAGCGTGGTCTTCGACACGAACCCGCCCGCGCAAGGGAAGCCCGGCACGAACGAGGTCGTCATCCACGGCGAAGAGGCGCGACGCGTTTGGGAGGCGCTCGCAAGCATCCTGAGTCTATAAGGCCGGTCTTAGACTATAAGTCTGACCTTTAAATCCAGCCTTTCGTCCGCCGATCCGAAACGTCGTACTGTTTTTGTTTTCTCGACGGCGCACAGCTTGTCTTCGCGGCGCGCAGTTGAGATGATGTTTGTGCTATGCGGAGGTTTATCGAAGGAGGCTCGGCGGGAGGCGGCGCTTGGCGGGAGCGCCTAACGCGCCTCGCCCTCGTGTGGGGCGTGTGGACGCTGGTCGGGCTTTTCTTCGCCAGCCAGGTCTACGTCTACTTCGCGCGGACGGAGAAGGCCGTCGGGCTTCTGCGTTCGGTCGTGTGGCAGTTGCTCGCCGCATACGTCTTCGCCGTCTCGACGCCTCTGGTGCTCTGGCTCGCGCGACGCTTCCCCATCGGTCGCTCGAACTGGCGTCGGACGCTCGGCCTGCACCTTCTGGCCGGGACGGCGTTCGCGGTCGTCTGGGCCGTCTGCCACATCACGATTGACTCGCTCTTCTCCGGCGAGCCGAGGCTCATCTCTCCCTCCAACCTCGCGCGCAACGTCTTCTTCATGCTCGACAAGGAGCTGCTGGTCTACTGGATCGTCGTGCTGACGAGCCACGCCTCCGTCTATTACCAGCGTTACCGCGAGGGCGAGCTGCGCGCGTCGCAGGCGCAGCTTCAAGCCCTGAAGATGCAGCTCCACCCGCACTTCCTCTTCAACGCGCTGCACGCCATCTCGGCGCTCGTCCACACGAACCCGGACGCCGCCGACAAGATGATCGCTCGCCTCGGCGACTTCCTCCGCCTGACGCTCGACTCGTCTTCGGCGCAGGAGGTTCCGCTCCGGCGCGAGCTTGAGTTCCTGAACTGCTACCTGGAGATCGAGCGCGTGCGCTTCAACGACCGCCTGACGACGAGCGTCGAGGTTGACCCGCGCGTGCTCGACTGCCGCGTGCCGAACTTGATACTTCAGCCGCTCGTCGAGAACGCCATCCGCCACGGCGTCTCGCAGCGCACCGCGCCCGGTCACGTCCGCGTGCGCGCCGAGCGCAGCGGCGACGCGCTCCGCCTCGAAGTCAGCGACAACGGCGCGGGCCTCTCGCAGCAGACTGCGCCCGCGCCCCGCGCCACGAAGGGCGGCGTCGGCCTCTCGAACACGCGCGCGCGCCTCCAACAGCTCTACGGCTCCGACTACCGCTTCGAGCTGACCGCCGACCCGCGCGGCGGCGCGGTCGCCACACTCGAAATTCCCATCCAGGGCAACGGGCACGCGGTCGAGGCCGCGCCCCCGGCCGACCCGCACGGCGCAAGCCCGCGCGCCTCCCTTCGGTAACTGAGTTGCGCTAACCGACGTGAGGTCGCGCGCGTCTTCTGCTAAATTATGCGCGCGGCGCGCGCCGAGACTTTCGACCGCCGCACATCCGACCGCCCGAAATTTCTCCACGAAGGAACCGACAACATGAAGACCTATATGCGCGCCCTCGCCGCCGCGGCGCTTCTGACCGCCGCCGCGGCACGCACCACTCCGGCGCAAGACCCGGCGCAGACGCAGCCCGCGCCGGCGCAACAGCAGACGACTCAACCCCAACCGCAAACAACTCAACCCCAACCGCAGACGACGCCGCCCGCGCCACAGACCACGCCGGCGCAGCAGGCGGATGCGGCCAAGCCCCCGACCGCCGCGGGCAAGGCCGTCGTCTTCGTCTACCGCCCCGGCAAGCTCGTGGGCGGGGCGCTTGAGCCTTCGGTCTACTGCGACGACGTCGAGGTCGCGCGGATGGACAACGGGCGCTACTTCGTGCTCCTGCTCGACCCCGGCGAGCACCGCATACGCACCACGCAGGAGTACAAGCGCGTCAACCTCAAGCTCGGCGCGGGCGAGGTCGCCTTCGTGCGCGTCCGCATCGAGACGGGCATGATGAAGGGGCGCGGCAACGTCTACCTCGCAGACGAGGCGGACGCCGCCAAAGAGCTGAAGAAGCTGAAGCCGCTCGGGGCCGACAAGGTTAAGAGTACGACGCTGGTCGCCGATGCCGCCGAGGCCGAGAGCCAGTTGCGACTTCACGTCAAGTGAGTCGCCGCGCCGCGCGCGCCGCCCGCGTGCGGTTTCACGCACGGTTTGTTATAACTCAGAGGTCAGAGGTCGGAGGTCAGAGGTTAGCATTTGCGCCTGACGCTACGCCGTCTTCTTCGCGGGCAATTCGACCGCAAGAGTTTTACTAACCTCTAACCTCTAACCTCTGACCTCTGAACCATGAACCCCGGACGCATCAGAAACTTCTCGATCATCGCGCACATAGACCACGGCAAGTCCACGCTGGCCGACCGCCTGCTGGAGCTGACCGGCGCACTCTCCGAGCGCGAGATGGAGGCCCAGGTCTTAGACGACATGGACCTGGAGCGCGAGCGCGGCATCACCATCAAGGCCCACGCCGTGCGTCTGGATTACCGCGCGCGCGACGGACAAGACTACGTCCTCAACTTAATAGACACGCCCGGTCACGTCGACTTCTCTTACGAAGTCTCGCGCTCTCTCTCGGCCTGCGAGGGCGCGCTCCTCATCGTTGACGCCTCGCAGGGCGTCGAGGCGCAGACGCTCGCCAACACCTACCTCGCCATCGAGAACAATCTCGAACTCGTCCCCGTCATCAACAAGATCGACCTGCCCGGCGCCGAGCCGGAAAAGGCCATCGAGCAGATTGAGCACGTCATCGGATTAGAGACGCACAACGCCGTCTTCGCCTCCGCGAAGACCGGCGCGGGCGTCCCCGACATCCTCGAAGCCGTCGTCCGCGACATCCCCGCGCCCAAAGGTTCGACCGACGCGCCGCTCAAGGCGCTCATCTTCGACTCTTGGTACGACGCCTACCGCGGCGTCGTCGTTCTCTTCCGCGTCATCGACGGCCACGTCCGGCCCGGCATGAAGATTCGCTTCTTCAACACGGGGCGCGAGTATCAGGTCGAGCAGCTCGGCGTCAACCGCCCGCGCCCGACGCCGATTGACCGCCTCTCGGTCGGCGAGGTCGGTTTCCTCACCGCGTCAATCAAGACGGTCGCAGACGTGCAGATCGGCGACACCATCACGGAGGCCGCGCGACCGACCAGAGAACCCTTCCCCGGCTTTCAAGAGATCAAGCCGATGGTCTTCGCCGGCCTCTACCCGGTCGAGGCCAATCAATATGAGGAACTGCGCGACGCGCTCGACAAACTCAGACTCAACGACGCCTCCTTCTTCTACGAGCCTGAATCCTCGGTCGCGCTCGGCTTCGGCTTCCGCTGCGGCTTCCTCGGACTCCTGCATATGGAGATCGTGCAGGAGCGTTTAGAACGCGAGTTCGACCTGGACTTAATCACGACCGCGCCGGGGGTGCGCTACCGCGTGACGACGACCGACGGCGAGGTCATCGAAGTTGACTCGCCCGCCAGGATGCCCGACGCCGTCCGCATCAGTAAGATCGAAGAGCCGATTATCGAGGCGACGATTCTGACGACCGACGAGTTCCTCGGCGGCATCCTTCCTTTACTGGAAGAGAAGCGCGGCGTGCAAAAAAAGTTCGAGTACATCGCCGAGAAGCGCGTGATGCTCGTCTACGACCTGCCCTTGAACGAGATCGTCCTCGACTTCTACGACCGGCTGAAATCGGTCTCGCGCGGCTACGCCTCGCTCGACTATCATCTCGCGGGCTACCGCGAAAGCGATCTGGTAAAACTCGACCTCATGGTCGCCGGCGAACCCGTGGACGCGCTCTCCATCATCGTCCATCGCCAGAACGCGCAGGCGCGCGGACGCCTCCTCGCCGAGCGCATGCGCCAGCTCATCCCGCGCCAGCTTTTTGAAGTCCCCATCCAGGCCGCCATCGGCAACAAGGTCATCGCCCGCGAGACCGTCAAGGCCCTCGGCAAGAACGTCCTCGCCAAGTGCTACGGCGGCGACATCACGCGCAAGCGCAAGCTCCTCGAAAAACAGAAAGAGGGCAAGAAGCGCATGAAGCGCGTCGGCAAGGTGGAGATACCGCAGGAAGCCTTCCTCGCCGTGCTCAAGGTCAACGACTAGCGCCCGAAGCTTATCGCCTCGCCGGGAATTGAATCCGAGACTCGGCGGAATCGCGTAGAGTCCGACGGTAGCTCTTAAATAAGAAGCTAGGGAGAATCTTGAGATGAAGTTCCCCGCCCTTCTCTTCGCGCTGCTGGTGGCGTGCGGCGCGGCACAGGCGCAGCACGACGGGCACTCGATGGGCAGCAACAGCGAGGCGTCGCTCGTCAACGGGATGGGGTCGCTGCACCACACGGTCTCGACCGGAAATGCGGAGGCGCAGAAGTTCTTCGACCAGGGCTTGAGCTTCGTCTACGCCTTCAACCACGACGAGGCCGTGCGCTCCTTCAAGCGCGCCGCAGACCTCGACGGCGACCTGGCGATGGCCTACTGGGGCGTGGCCTACGCGCTCGGCCCGAACATCAACCTCGACGTTGACCCGGAGCGCGAGATCGCCGCCTACAATGCCGTCGCGCGTGCGCGCGCGCTTGAGTCGAAGGCGTCGGAGAAAGAGCGCGACTACATCGAGGCGCTCGCCCGAAGGTACACGAACGACGCGCAGGCCAGGCCGGAAGATCTGCGCCGGCTATCGGTCGAGTTCAGCCGGGCGATGGGCGCGCTCTCGAAGAAGTATCCCGAAGACCTCGACGCCGCCGTGCTCTACGCCGAGAGCCTGATGGACTTGCACCCCTGGCAGTTGTGGAACAAGGACGGCTCGCCCGCCGAAGGGACGCCGGAGATCGTCGCCACGCTCGAATCCGTCCTTCGCAAAGACCCGAACCACGTCGGCGCGATTCATTACTACATTCACGCCGTCGAGGCTTCGGCCCACCCCGAACGCGCGCTCCCTTATGCCGCCCGGCTCAAGCGTCTCATGCCCGCCGCGGGCCACATCGTCCACATGCCCGCGCACATCTACGAGCGCACGGGCGACTACGCCGCTGCCGCGCAGAGCAACGTGGACGCGGCGGCAGCCGACCGCGCCTACATCAAGGCCAGGGGCGCGCAGGGCCTCTACCCTCTGATGTACTACAGCCACAACCTGCACTTCATGGCTATCGCCTACAGCATGGAGGGACGCTTCGGCGAAGCGCTCGCCGCCGCGCGCCAGCTCGAAGGGAACGTCAACCCGCACGTCAAAGAGATGCCGATGCTCGAAGCCTTCGACACGGTCGTCCCGCTCCTGCTCGTGCGCTTCCGGCGCTGGGAAGATGTTTTGAAACTGCCGGAGCCTCCCGCGTCGATGCCCGCGACGCACACCGTCTGGGTCTGGTCGCGCGGGCTGGCGCTGGCCTCTACGGCCAGGCCGGAAGAGGCCGAGGCGCAGTACAAAAATTTCGTTGCCGCAGAGCGC
>JALZHC010000284.1 GCA_030914105.1 Acidobacteriota bacterium | reverse complement strand
TTCGGAGGCCGTGCGCCTCTTACATGCCCATGCCGCCGCCCATGCCGCCGGGCATCGCGGGCGTCTTGTCGTCTTCGGGAATCTCGGAGACGAGCGCCTCGGTCGTCAGCATGAGGCCGGCGATGGAGGCCGCGTTCTGCAGGGCCGTGCGCGTCACCTTCGCAGGGTCAATCACGCCCTCCTCGACCATGTCGCCGAACTCTTCGGTGGACGCGTTGTAGCCGTAAGACTCCTTCTTGGCCTCGCGCACCTTCTCGACGATGACCGCGCCTTCCTTGCCCGCGTTCGAGACGATCTGCCGGAGCGGCTCTTCCAGAGCGCGGCGCACAATCGAGACGCCGATCTGCTCGTCCTGGTCGAGGTCGTTGTTCTCCGAGACCTTGAACTTGTCGAGCGCCTTCGCCGCACGCACTAAGGCGACTCCGCCGCCCGGCACGATGCCTTCCTCAACCGCCGCGCGCGTGGCGTGCATCGCGTCCTCGACGCGCGCCTTCTTCTCCTTCAGCTCGGTCTCGGTGGCCGCGCCGACCTTAATCACCGCGACGCCGCCGACGAGCTTGGCGAGCCGCTCCTGCAGCTTCTCGCGGTCGTAGTCAGAGGTCGTCTCATCAATCTGCGTGCGGATGGTCTTGACGCGCCCCTCGATGTCGCTGGCCTTGCCCGCGCCCTCGACGATGGTCGTGTTGTCTTTGTCAACCGTCACCTTCTTGGCGCGGCCGAGGTCTTCGACCCGCACGTTCTCAAGCTTGATGCCGAGGTCTTCCGAGATGACCTTGCCGCCCGTCAGGATGGCGATGTCTTCGAGCATCGCCTTGCGGCGGTCGCCGAAGCCCGGAGCCTTCACGCCGGCGACGTTCAGAGTGCCGCGCAGCTTGTTGACGACGAGCGTCGCCAGCGCCTCGCCCTCGACATCTTCGGCGATGATGATGAGCGGCTTGCCCATCTTCGCGATCTGTTCCAGAAGCGGCAGGAGGTCTTTCATCGAGCTGATCTTCTTCTCGTGGATGAGAATCAGCGGGTTGTCCAGAACCGCCTCCATCCTTTCGGGGTCGGTGACGAAGTAAGGGCTGAGGTAGCCGCGGTCGAACTGCATGCCCTCGACCACGTCCAGCTCCGTCAGCATCGTCTTCGACTCCTCGACCGTGATGACGCCGTCCTTGCCGACCTTGTCCATCGCCTCGGCGATGAGTTCGCCGATGGTTCGGTCGCCGTTGGCCGAAATGGTGCCGACCTGCGCGATGGCGTCGCCCTTGACGGGCTTCGACATGCGCTTGATCTCTTCGGTCGCGCGCTCGACGGCCTTGTCAATGCCGCGCTTCAGGGCCATCGGGTTCGCGCCCGCCGCGACGGTCTTGACGCCCTCGCGGAAGATCGCCTGCGCGAGGACGGTCGCGGTCGTCGTGCCGTCGCCGGCCACGTCCGAAGTCTTCGAGGCGACCTCGCGAACCATCTGCGCGCCCATGTTCTCAAGCGAGTCCTTGAGTTCGATCTCCTTGGCGACGGTCACGCCGTCCTTGGTGATGGTGGGAGAGCCGAATTTCTTGTCGAGCACGACGTTGCGCCCCTTCGGGCCGAGCGTGATCTTAACCGCGTCAGCGAGCTGGTTGACGCCGCGCAAAATCGCCGCGCGCGACTCTTCGCCGTGAATAATTTGCTTTGCCATGTCTGTCCTTCTCTTTCTATTCTAACTTCGGTAGATACCTCACAAGCGAAAGGCGGCAGTGGTCTTCCGTCAGACTACTTGCCGCCCTTCTTGCTGCTGGCCGCGCCGGCGCGCGCGATGACGCCGAGGATTTCGTCCTCGCGCATGATGAGATACTCCTCGCCGTCAACCTTGATCTCCGAGCCGCTGTACTTGCCGAAGAGCACGCGGTCGCCGGGCTGAACGTCCAAGGGGATGCGCTCGCCGTCGTCCTTACGCTTGCCGTCGCCGACGGCGATCACCTCGCCCTCCTGCGGCTTCTCCTTGGCCGTGTCGGGGATGATGATGCCGCCGCGCACCTGCTCGCCTTCCTCGATGCGCTTCACGATCACTCTGTCGTGCAGGGGTTTGATGTTCGTAGCCATAAAGCTCCTTTCCGTGTCAGCCGTGATGAGTTTAGTTTAATTGCCTGGGCCTTGCTTGAACTCCGGCGCTCCCGTTTGGCGAGTGCTGCCGAGGCAGGCATAATTCGCCCCGTTTTCTTAGCAAAACCGCCTTTTTCTGGCACTCTCCCAGCGGGAGTGCTTAAAAATATAGCACTCCTGACGGCGTTGTCAACAGGCTGGTCGGTTCGTTCGCGGGGCGGGTGGAAGGTTTCAGATTTTTAACTGAATGTCTTCACGAATTTTGCCGGACACTATCAGCCCTTGCCTTCGCAATCTGGCGAGGCAGATAAGGCGTCGTGGAATCCGGGCGCTGGAGACCTTCGATGTCGGAGAAGGGAAGAAAAAGAGGCGGGGCCGAAAGAGACTGCCGCCGATCAGCAAGCAGCTGAGGCGAACAGAGACCGCCGCCGTCGGCGATCTCCTGGCCGAATACCGCGGGGGTAAAGCTTTGCTGATGCCGCCGGCGCGCGCAGCAAGGATGAGTTTGTTCTACCCACGGCTGCCCGCCGTCGCCCCGACCCTGAGAAAGAGTCGCATGAACTCAAAGCCTTCTTTGAAGGGTTGAAGCACTTCATTCCTGAGTTTATGGAACAGAGCGTGAGTCACTTGGCTGCCGCGCCTGTTCCTGCGCCGAGCCTTTTTGCCGGCCAACTTTTTTGAGCACACGAGGCCGCCCGCAATCCTCATGAGGTAGACGGGCATGTACTCCACGTCCGCCTCCCAGCAGCGGTCTTCCATGAAGAAGAAGAAGTGGTTAAAGGTTTCCTGAACACAGGCGTCGGCCTCGGAGGCGTCGCCGAGCTGCATGAAGAAATATTGTCGTAGCTTCGCGTAATGCTGCTGGTAGACCTGGCCGACGTACTGCCCGTGCTCTTCGCTGGCGTTAACTATTGCTACTCTCATCTCCATGCCTCCTACAGTTCGATTAAATGTTGGGCCAACTCTTCGGTCTGGTTCGTCCCCACCGCGGAATTCGGCGGAGCCGCTTTCAGACCACGGTGTTGAAGGCGCTTGCGATCACGGCGACGAAAAGAGCGATATACGCTGTGAAGCAGGCGAGACTTAACAGGAATCGGACGACTTTCTCGTTCTTCTCGGGCTTCATTGTTCTCTTCCTCCTTACTTTAAGAATCCGGAACCCTCCGGCATCTATAAGACACTCCGCCCCGCGCCGTTTCTCAAGCGCCTTCGGCTTTAAAGAAAATCCGGCGCAACGAGCCGCCGTCGGTTGCCTTTATGCGACGCGCGGTCTGGCAGGTGCGGCGGGCCGGTTGAGAAATCTTTCCGCGGCTCGTGTCATACAGACGACCGCGAAGAGCTTTCCTGAAGGGAGACGGCAATGAAGAAGAAAAACATCATCCCGACGGGCACCGTCTTGTTAACTCTGGTAATCGTCATCGGCGCAAATCTCGACCTCGCCGGGGCGAAAGCGAGGGGAGTCCTGGCCCTCGGTCTCAAGACCGCGGGCGAGACTTCGGCGGCCCTCCGTAACAGTGCGGGGGTCGCCGGGGAGCGACTCCTGGTCGTGGATTCAAAGGGCGTGAAGGCCTTTAAGGGCGGGGCATTGAGCGGTAGCGCTGAAGAGTTGTGAGGCGCTTTTCGGAGGCTGAGTACTTCAGCGCCTCGGACGCTCGACCCTGCGCGCAGCCCTTGCGTGGGCGCGCGGGGCGTTTGAGCCACCGACGATGCGGCTTGAACGCTTGCCCTCGCCTCCTTCAAAGGCGGCAGTCATCCCTCTGTCACGTCCAGGCCTGAGCCGAGACTGCCGCGACGTTTATGGGTTTGTCTCGCTTATTCGGCCTGCGGGCTTGAGGCTCCGGTGTGAATCGGACTTGAGGCGCAGTGTAATGGAGGTTTAAGACGTGGATACAACCGGCACAAAAGTAGAGGAAGACATCCCTGAGATTAAACGCAAACAAATTATTGATGCCTGGGGCGAGCTGAAGCCGCTCAGGCAAATCGCCGACGAGACGGAGTTGGCGATTGAGGTTGTCAATCGAACCCTAAAAAAATTACTGAAGCAGGCTGTGGAGAGCGAGTAAAATTCATGGCGAAGAAGGCCATCATTAAGGAGGACGGAAAGTTGCTTACGGACAACTTGGACGACCACTGTTTGCGAACGGCAGAAGGAGACGGCGGGTATCCTGCCCGCCCGCGCGCCGGCGCAAGCGTGGACGGGAGGAATCAAAACACACTTGCGCAGGCTCCCGGCGCGCGACGCGCGGCAGCCGATCCGGGGTCGCCGTCAAAGGGAATAGCAGGCTCAGGCCCCGGAATCGAAAACCCGGAGATTTTTTTCGACCTTGGGCGAATGAACCTTGCCGCTTCGCGACTATCAACCCAATCTCCAAGGAGGAAGGACGTGGATCGAGAAAAAGATGCCGACCCGTTTCACGACAGCGAGATCGACATACATGACTTGTTCAACGCCTGCAACGGCGTCGTACGAGTTGACGGTCTGCTGGACGTGAGCAAGCTCGACGAGTACAGCCCGCAAGATTCTGAGGCGCTCAACGTGCCGAGGCTCAGAGAGATTTGGCACCACACCGAGTCCGGGTGCCAGCGGTGCGCGAGAACCGTCCGCACCCTGCGAATGGTTCGGGGGAGGCTCAGGGCAGGCGCGGAAGGCTCTTCCGAGAAGCGCTCGGATGTGCCGGACGCGGATGCCATTGATTCAGCCTCGTAGTGAAAGGGGTAAACCCGGTGGTTCACGTTCGTCCGCACTGGCGAGGATGTAGGAGCAGTCTCATAAATACCCGATAACTCTCCGGGCCTGAGCCTCATCAGGGTCGTCGGGCCGCCAAACCCCCTCGGGTACTTATGAGACTGCTTCGACCTGTTCGCGTCCGGCCGCGACTCTCAAACCCGCGCCGCGCCCGCCCGTCTCCCGCGCCGATTCGCCGCAGTCCTCACACCCTCCTCAAGCTCTTACTCCCGACCCGCGTGAGAAATCTACCACCGCCCCGGTTCTTAAGAGTGATGGTGACGCTAAGCAACAAGTTCACAGGCCGTTCGCACGCGCAACGCGCTCGGCGCGACGCCGACCCGCGCGCAGCGCGCGACGAAGGGCCTGTGGCGCGAATGAGAAATTTTCGGCCCGGCGTGTCATACACCCGAAGGACAAATTCTTTAGAGGAGGAGAGACCAATGATCAAAACAACCACCGGCATCGCGATCATCCTACTGCTGATCCTTGGGATCGGCATCGGAATCGCCAAAGCAAACACGCACGAGTCTCGGCTCGGAAGCCTTAACCAGCACGTCCAGAGCCTGGACGCACTTAACCTGAATCACCTCGGCGCTCTTCATCAACGCTCACTCGCCGTGCGCCTGCGCACGGGTCTCGAATCGGTGGACAACCAGGCTCTGCCGGCGTTAAACGCCGCGTTGAAGCTCGCGGCCCTGCACAATGCGCCGCTCGCGGACGTGAATCTGGCCGCGCTCCACCTCAACCTTGAGCCGCGCGGCCTGCAGGTCTGAAGACCATCGAAGCCGCCGGAACAAAAAGACCTCGACGGCTGTCTAAGTGGATAGGTTACGGAACAGCAACCACCCCCCCGACCCGAAACCTCAAGCCCGGTGGGCGACCGGCCCCTTTTAAAG
>JALZHC010000864.1 GCA_030914105.1 Acidobacteriota bacterium | reverse complement strand
CGCCCGCGCCGCACGCCGCCGCGCACCCGACGCGCACCATCGTCCTCTTCGCCGACACGCTCCACCTTTCGACAGTCAGCCTCGCGCGCGCCAAGATCGAGTTGAAGCACTTCGTTGACGAGCAGATGACCGACAGCGACCTCGTCGCCGTCGTCTCGACCGCGGGGACGCTCGGCGTGCTCCAGCAGTTCACGCGCGACCGACGCGTGCTCAAGTACGCCATAGACAAGCTCAGCCTCTTCCCCGGACTGCGCACCGCCATCACGCCCTACCTCGCCTCGCGCGTCCTGGCCGGCGATACGGACGCGACCGACGAAGTCATCTCGATCCTCGGCAAAGAGGAGGGCTACGTCTCGCTCGGCCAGCAGGCGGCGCAAGCCTACGCGCAGATGAGGTCTACGCAAATCCTCTCCGAGACCTCGGCCCTGAGTCGCGCGACGCTGCGCGCGCTCGGCGCGGTCAGCGAGCGCCTCGCCGCGATGCGCGGCCAGCGCCTGCTCGCCTTCGTCACCGACGGCTTCTCGCTCTACGACGAGGGCGGCAGCACAGACCGCCACGAGATCGACCGGGCCGAGAGCCGCGCGGCGCGCGCAGGCGTGCTCGTTTACGCCATCTACCCGAAGGGCCTGGTCGCGCCGAACGACCTCACGTCCGGCCCCGTGCCCGGCGAGGTCGAGGGCGGCAAGTATCTGTTGGAGTCCCTGACCGATGTGCAGTCGAACCTCCGCGAGGTCGCCCAGGCGACGGGCGGCGCAGCCTACCTGAACACGAACGACCTGCGCGCGCCCATGCAGAAGATGCTCGACTCGAACCGCGTCTACTACTCGCTGGCCTACTACCTGCCGAAAGACTCCGACCGGAAGTTCCGCAAGCTCACGGTGCGCGTGAAAGGGCACCCCGAATACAACGTCCGCACGCAGCGCGGCTACACGCCGCCGGAGAAGGAGCCGGGCGCGCTCGCCGCCGAGACGCCGCGCCAGCGGCTCGTCGCGGCGATGATGTCGCCGCTGCCTTCGACCGGGATCGGCGTGACCTCCGAGGCTGACTTCCTCGTCCGCGAGGGCGACGACTCGCAGGTCACTCTTCAGGTTCACATTGACGGCGACGCACTGACTTACGAAAAGCATGGGCCGGATTACGCGCTCGACTGCGAGCTGGCGGCGAGCGTCCTCGACAAGGACGGAAACGTCGCGGCCAGCATCGCCGAGGCGCTCAAGGGCACGCTCAGTCCGGCGCAGGTTGAGGAGGCGAAGCGCAACGGCTACCGCTACGAGCGTCGGCTCGCTTTGAAGCCGGGGCTGTATCAGGTGCGCGTCGGCGTGCGCGAGGTCGGGAGCGAGCGGCTCGGCACGTCGGCGGCCTGGGTCGAGGTTCCAGACCTCGAAAAGGGCAAGCCCGCGCTGAGCAGCATCTTCATGGGGAAGACAGAGGCGCGCGCCGCCGCCGACGTGAAAGCGAGCACAGGCGCGCAGCCGGGCGCGGACGCGAAGGCCGGCGCAGACACAAAGGCGGGCGCGTTCGGGCCGCGGTTCGTCGTGGGCCGCGCCTCGTTCAGGCCCGGCGACGTGGCCTTCTATCGCTTCGTCGTCTATAACGCGCAGGCGCTCGCGCGCCAGCAGCAGCAGCAGGGCGCGCAGTTGAAGCTGGAGATCATGCAGGGCGACGCGCGCGTCTATGAAGGCCCGTGGCAGCCGCTCGGCGTGCGCGTCATCCGCAGCGACCGCAAGGGCACGGAGGTCGGCGGCCAGCTCAAGCTCGCGCTCGGCCCCGGCGTCTACACGCTGCGCCTCACCGTCAAAGACGCAGGCTCGAAGCAGACCGTGCAGCAGACGACCGACTTCGAGGTCGAGTCTTAAAGTTCGGGGCGGATTCCTGGAGAGAACTTCCGGGCGGAGTCTCGGAGAGGTCAGGTCTCAGAGATGTCAGACACGATGCCCGCAATCTTCTTCGGGCACGGCAACCCTCTGAACGCGCTCGCGCGCAACGAGTACACCGAAGGCTGGGCCGCCGTCGGTCGCGCGGTGCCACGACCGCGCGCCGTGCTCTGCGTCTCGGCGCACTGGTACGTGCCCGGCACGGCGGTCACGGCGACGGAAGCGCCGCGAACCATCCACGACTTCGGCGGCTTCCCGCGCGAGCTTTACAAGGTTCAGTACCCGGCGCCCGGCGACCCTGAGCTGGCCGCGCGCGTCCGCGACCTGCTCGCGCCCGTCGATGTCGGCCTCGACTACCGCTGGGGACTCGACCACGGCACATGGTCAGTGCTGCGCCACGTCTTCCCCGACGCGGACGTGCCCGTCGTGCAACTGAGCATTGACGAGACGCAGGCTCCTCCCTTCCACTACGAACTCGCACGC
>JALZHC010000863.1 GCA_030914105.1 Acidobacteriota bacterium | reverse complement strand
GAGCGGACGTACAGCTACGGCGCGACGCACGCCGACGAGCTGAAGCGCGCGACCACGGAACTCGTCGGCTCGCCCTCGACGCAGCAACAGGGCGCGGACGGCTCGAAGTCGCAGCCGAGTCCGAACGGCGCTCAGCAGCAGCCGGAGCAGAAGAACCGCTGAGCATAACGGTGAGGTTTGTTCCGTTCTCGACGGCGGCGGGCCGGATAGAAGATTGCCCAACGACAGGAAGATTGGCCGGGAAGCGTTGGCCGGCAGAACCGAGAAGGCGGCAACGGGAGCGTAGAAGTTGGCAGCAGGCTTGATGAGTTGTGCGTATCATTTGACGAACCGCGCGGTCGTGCAGTGCAGCCGCTGTGCGCGCCCCCTGTGCCCGGCTTGCGACCACCGCATACGCGGCTTCCCGTACTGCCAGGACTGCATCGTCACGGGCGTCGAGCTTTTGCAGCAGCAGCAGACGCGCCCCGCCAGCACTTCGCAGTTCGTCCGGCGCAAGACCTCCGCGTTCGTGGCGCTGCTCCTTTCCTTAGTCTGTCCGGGCCTCGGCGCGGCCTACAACGGGCAGACCTCGAAGGCTCTCGTCCACTTCACGATCTTCGCCAGCTTCTTCCAGATGGCCGCCGTCACAGACGGCACGGCCTTCTTCCTCCTCGGCATCTTCGGCACCTGGCTCTTCGCGGCGGTGGACGCCGTGCGCACGGCGCAGCTCATCCGCGCCGGCTTTGCGCCCGACGCCGAGCAGGACGCCATCGCGCGCCGTCTCTACGGCAACCCGCTCGCCTGGGCCGTCACGATGATCTCGCTCGGCACGGTCTTCCTCCTGCACACGCTCTTCAACGTGCAGCTTCCCGTGCGCGAGTTCCTGCCCGTCGTGCTCGTCCTGCTCGGAGCCTACATGCTCTTCGACTGGACGCGCACGCGACGCAAGCGCGAGGTCTTGAGCTTCGACAACTTCGCGCGCCCGCCTTCAGTCGTCGGCGGCATGACCGGCTCGCTTCCGAGCGAGGTGACGAGATTCGGCACGGGCGAGTTGGCGACGCAGGTCTCGGCGCGCGAGGCAAGCACCGTGTGGCCGACCGAGCCGCGCATGTGAGCCGCGAGGCGTTGGCCCGGCCTTCGAGGGAGGGCGTGGCCGCGTCGAGTTGAATTTGTTAAGATGAAGCCGCGCGGCCCGCAAGACGGTTCGGGTTTCGCGTTCCAGACGGGGAAGGAGATTTAAGAGATGTCAGTTCTTCAAGTGGCCGGCAGGCTCGGCGGAATCCTGGCGCTCATCGCGCTGCTCATCGTGCTGGTCAAGCAGCTCATCGCGCTCGTCGGCTTCATCATGTTCGCCGTCAAGGCGCTCATCGTCATCGCCTTCATCGGCCTGATGCTGCTCATCGTCATCACGTTCCTAAGCGCGCGCCGCAATCGCCGACGCGAGGCCGAAGAGATTTAAACGCGCGCACGCGAACCCGTAGTCCTCCTGCCCTTCGCCCGCCGACCGACGCCGGACTTTAAGGCCGGTCGGCGGGCCTCTTTTTGCCCGCCGCGCCCGCAAGCTTTCTGGTACCACCGCCGTTTGCAATCCCAGACCCTGTGTGATAGGTTCTAGCCCCTTGTGCAGCCCCAGGTCAGTATGCCCGTCATGGCTGTATCACGAATGTCGGGCCTCGGCAGCACCTTCAGGAAGGGTCTCGCAACTAAGAACCCGGTAAACCAGTAGTCCGCACTCGTCGCCTTCTTTCGGCAGACAGTGCCTTTCGCGTCCATCCGCGCGCTTACTCCCCATGTACGCCGCGCGGACGGGGCGCCCAAGGAGCACACTCCGATGAACAGAGACGAGCGTTTATACGCTTTCATCGTTTCTCGAACCTCGCGTTCACGCGCCTCCATCCGCCGTTTCTCCGTCCACAGACGCTGGCTTAAGGCTTCGGCACTCGCGGCGGCGCTCCTCTTTTGCGCCGCCGCATACGGCGTCTACGACCTGACGCAGCGGCCCATCCACACGCGCATCGAAGAGGAGAACAACCGCCTCCGCCTCGAAAACGAGCGCCAGCGGCAGAAACTCCAGAAGCTCGAAAACCGAGTTGACGCCATCGAGGACGCCGCGCGCCGCCTGTCCGAGGCTCCGGTCGTCCAGGGCGAGGGCACGAGCGCGCGCGGCGCGGGCGGCCCGGCCCTGAAGCTCGACGACGACGCAATCGCGAAGGTCGAAGCGCGTGCCGCGCGGCTCGAAGAAGACCTCCAGGCGCGCGAGACCGCGCTGCGCGACCGCGTGCCCTCGATCTGGCCCGTCGAAGGGAACTTGAGCGACGGCTTCGGCGTCCGCGGCAACCCCTTCGGCGGAGGCTCAAGCGAGTTCCATCCCGGCCAGGAC
>JALZHC010000283.1 GCA_030914105.1 Acidobacteriota bacterium | reverse complement strand
TTGCAGGAGGTCGCGAGCGGGCGCGCCAACGTCATCGCGACGACCGCCTCGGCGCCGCGCGTCGTGCTCTCGACGCACATGGACACGGTGCCGCCCTTCATCCCTTCCGAGGAGGACGGCGAAGAGATTCGCGGCCGCGGCGCGTGCGACGCGAAGGGCATCATCGCCGCGCAGATCGAGGCCGCCCAGCGTCTCCGCGCCGAGGGGGTCGAAGAGGTCGGCCTGCTCTTCACGGTTGACGAGGAGCTGGGCAGCCTCGGCGCGCGCGCCGCGAACGAGCACCCGCTCGCGCGCTCGTGCGAGTACCTCATCAACGGCGAGCCGACCGACAACCGTCTGGCCTCCGGCTCGAAAGGCTCTCTGCGCCTGCGCCTCTCGACCGAAGGGCGCGCGGCACACTCGGCCTACCCGGAACGGGGCGAGTCGGCGATTGAGAAGATGCTCGACGTGCTCGCGGCCTTGCGCGACGTCGCCTGGCCGCGCGACGAGTTCTTCGGCGAGACGACCTGCAACATCGGCACCATCGGCGGCGGCACGCGGCCCAACGTCATCCCCGCCGATGCGCGCGCCGAATTGCAGATCCGCCTGGTCACGCCGTCATCGGTCGTCAAAAAAATTCTGGAAGAGGCGGTGGCGGGCCGCGCGCGTGTAGAATATCTTTCCGCCGCGGAGCCTGTGCGCATGCACGCGGTCGAGGGCTTCGAGCGCGAGGTCGTCCGCTTCACCACAGACATCCCCTACCTCTCGAACTGGGGCGCGCCGCTCCTGGTCGGCCCCGGCTCCATTCTCGACGCGCACACCGACGCCGAGCGCGTCTCGAAGCGCGAGCTTGAAGAGGCCGTCGTGATTTACACTCGTCTCGTTCGCATGCTGCTCGCGCGAGAAGACGAAGGACTTGGGGGAAAGGGTAGAGGGGAAGGGGTAAAGGATGTCAGACCTTCCCTTCTCCCTTCCCCTTGACCCTTTCCCTTCTAAGAAGGAATGCACGAATGAAGCTGGCTTTGATCGGTCACGGCGCGATGGGGCGGCTGGTGGAGGCGCGCGCGCGCGAAGAAGGGCATGAGGTGGCGACCGTGCTGGCCCGGCGCGAGTCTTCGTTCCGGCCTGAGGAGCTGGCCGAGATACTCGGCGGCCACGACGCCGCGATTGACTTCACGGTGGCCGAGGCCGTGCCGCGCCACGCCGAGGCGTGCGCGCTGGCGCGCGTCCCGCTCGTCGAGGGGACGACGGGGTGGCTCGAACGTCTCGAAGAGGTGAAGCACGCGGTCAGCCGCGCGAACGGCGCGCTCGTCTACGGCGCGAACTTCTCGGTCGGCGTCCAAATCTTTTACCGCATTGTCGCGCGCGCCGCCGAACTCTTCCGCGGCTTCGACTACGCGCCCTTCATCGAAGAGGCGCACCACTCGCGCAAGCGCGACGCGCCTTCGGGCACGGCGCTGCGCCTGCGCGACATCGTCGCCGCGCAGCTCGAAGGCGACATCTCGGTGGCCTCGACGCGCGCGGGCCACATTCCGGGCACACACCGCGTCGGCTTCGACTCGGCGGCGGACACCGTCACGCTCACGCACACGGCACGCACGCGTGAAGGCTTCGCCGCCGGCGCGCTCGTCGCCGCGCGCTGGATTCAAGGCAAGCAGGGCGTCTACGAGTTCTCGGAGACGCTCGACGAGATACTTAAAAGCCGTGAATCGTGAATCGTCAATCGTCAATAGTTCTGCCTCCTCACCCGGCTTCCGGTTTACACTCCGAGTCGGGCGGCGCTCAACCACGATTGACGATTGACGATTCACGATTTACTGGCCGGAGGCAAAGCGATGAACGTCGAATGGATGCGCGGATGCGCGACGGCGCTGGTGACGCCGTTCGGGTCGGACGGCTCGGTGGACATCGGGCGGATGCGCGCGCTCGTCGGGCGGCAGATAGAGGGCGGCGTGCGCCTGCTCGTGCCGTGCGGGACGACGGGCGAGAGCGTGACGATGTCGGAAGAGGAGAACCGCGAGGTCATCAGGGCGACCGTCGAGGTCGCGCGCGAGCGCGGGGCGCGCGTCATCGCTGGCGCGGGCAGCAACTCGACGGCGCACGCCATCGAGAACTCGCGCGCGGCGCGTGAAGAAGGCGCGGACGCCGTGCTCGTCGTCGCGCCCTACTACAACAAGCCGACGCAAGGAGGACTCTACGCGCACTTCCGCGCCGTGGCTGAAGCGGTCGCCGACACGCCCGTCGTCCTCTACAACGTGCCGGGCCGAACCTCTTCGAACATCTCTGCGGAGACGACGCTGCGGCTCGCGCGCGAGGTTGAGAACGTCGTCGCCGTCAAGGAGGCTTCGGGCAATCTCGCGCAGATCATGGAAATCCTGCGCGGGCGTCCCGAAGGCTTCCGCGTCCTTTCGGGCGACGACGCGATGACGTTTGCAATGATCGCTCTCGGCGCGGACGGCCTCATCTCGGTCGCGTCGAACGAAGCGCCCGCGCTGATGTCGCGGATGGTTGACTCGGCGCTCGAAGCGCGCTGGGACGAGGCGCGCGCGCTGCACTATCGCCTGCTGCCTCTGATGGACGTGAACTTCGTCGAGTCGAGTCCCGGCCCCGTGAAGGCCGCGTTGACTTTGATGGGCCTCATCGAAGAGAACTTCCGCCTGCCGCTCGTGCCCGTGCAAGCCGCGACGCGCGAGCGCGTGCGCGAGGTGCTCGCGGAACTCGGCCTGTTAAAGGAGACGACGCATGTCGCCGCGTGAGCAGGCCGGGCTGCTGCGCGAGCAGGTCGAGGGACTGTTCGCGAAGGGCGGCGAGTTCACGCCGACCGACCGAGAGGTCTTCGACGCCTTCAAGGCCGCGCTTAACCGCGGCGAGGTGCGCGCCGCGGAGCGCGACGACACGGGCGCGTGGCACGTCAACACGTGGGTCAAGCGCGGCATCCTCGCGGGCTTCCGCATGGGCGCGCTCGCCGACATGTCGGCGCACGCGTCTTTGCGCTTCTTCGACAAGGACACATACCCCGTGCGCGCGACGACCATCATGGACAATGTGCGCATCGTGCCCGGCGGCTCTTCGGTGCGCGACGGCGCGTATCTTGCGCCGGGCGTCGTCTGCATGCCGCCGATGTACGTCAACGCGGGCGCATACGTTGACGAGGGGACGATGATCGACAGCCACGCGCTCGTCGGTTCGTGCGCGCAGGTCGGCAAGCGCGTGCACCTGTCGGCTGCGGCGCAGGTCGGCGGCGTGCTCGAACCCGTCGGGGCTGTGCCGGTCATCATCGAAGACGACGTGCTCGTGGGCGGCAACTGCGGCGTCTACGAAGGAACAATCGTGCGCGCCGGAGCGGTGCTCGCGCCGGGGACTTTACTGACGGGCGCGACGCCCGTCTACGACCTGGTGCGGGGCGAGGTCTACCGCAGGACTGAAGTTGCGCCGCTGGAGATTCCGGCGGGCGCGGTCGTCGTGCCTGGCTCGCGCGCCGTGACGACCGAGCGCGGGCGTGAGTGGGGTCTGTCGCTCTACGCGCCCGTCATCGTCAAGTACCGCGACGAGAAGACGGAGCGCGCGGTGAAGTTGGAGGACTACCTGCGTTGAGCGAGTTCGAGCCGGCGCGGCGTCTGCGCGGGATACAGAAGAGCATGATCCGGCAGGTCTTCGACCGCGCGAGGCCGGGCAGCATTAATCTGGGCCTCGGCGAGCCTGACCTGCCGACGCCCGACGTGATACGGCGCGAGGCCGCGCGCGTCGCCCTCGAAGAACAGAACGGCTACACGGCGCACGCGGGCCTTCTGCCTTTGCGCGAGCGCGTCGCCGGCGAATACAGCCACCTCAACCTCGCGCCCGAACAGATCATCGTCACAGCCGGCTCGCAGGAGGCTCTCTACCTCGTATTGATGACGCTCGTTGAAGAGGGCGACGAGGTGCTCATCCCAGACCCCGGC
Source organism: Acidobacteriota bacterium (assembly GCA_030914105.1). Classification (GTDB taxonomy): domain Bacteria; phylum Acidobacteriota; class Blastocatellia; order Pyrinomonadales; family Pyrinomonadaceae; genus QHXN01. Next base: position 1,775 of record JALZHC010000283.1, on the reverse strand, counting down.
TTCGTCGCCTACCCGACAATCGTCCGCATGGCCGGCGGAGTGCCGAAGTTTTACCGCCTGCCCGCCGCGCGCAACTTCAGTTTCGACGCCGAAGAGTTCCGCCGCGCCCTTTCGCCACGCACGAAGGCCGTCGTGTGCATCAGTCCCTCGAACCCGACGGGGCGCGTGCTGGTGCGCGAAGAGCTGGCCGCGTTGGCCTCTGCGCTCGAAGGCACTGGCGTCTACGTCATAAGCGACGAGATTTATCGCGACCTCTATTTCACGCCGGAGCGCCCGGCGTCGGTCTCCGAGTTTTACGGGGAGCGCGTGGTCGTCATCGGCGGACTCTCCAAGTCAATGAGCATGACGGGCTGGCGTCTGGGCTGGATGTGCGGCGACGCAGATGTCGTCCGCAGCGCGCTGGTGCTGCACGGCTACACGACGACCTGCGCCTCGACCGTCTCGCAGAAGGCCGCGCTCGCCGCCTGGACTGAAGAGGCGGCCCGCGCGCGTGAGCGCCACCGCCGAATCTTCCGCGAGCGGCGCGACCACCTGCTCAATCTTCTTTCGACCGAACTTCGTTTGCGCGCCGTCCGGCCCGACGGCGCTTTCTACGCGATGGTTGACGTGAGCGGCTACGGCGACTCGATGACGGTCGCCGAGCGCCTGCTTGAGCACGGCGTCATCACCGTGCCCGGCTCGGCCTTCGGCGCTGAAGGCGAGGGCTGCCTGCGCGTCTCCTTCTGCGCAGACCTGCCGGTGATTAGCGAGGGCGTGCGGCGGATGAAGGAGGCGCTACGCGCGCCAGATGAATAACGCTGGAAGATGATAAATGTTAGAATGGCTGTGGAGGTTTATATGCCACAGGAACGTAATACGCGACGTAAGAATCAGGACAATCCTAGTGAGCGTAAGGGACGCGCGAACATACGCGTCTACGCTCAGTCCGAGCTGGGGCGGGACTTGTATAAAATGAGCATGGAGTATGAACGCGACGGCGGGAGACTGTTAACTGACGAAGAAATAGAGGATGAATTAATACTTCGACGCGGCGGCTATGTTCAAAAAGATGTTGTCTAAGATGCTTACCCATGTTGATGTCTGTAATACTTATCTATGTTGACGCCTCTGTTTTAATTTATGCCATTGTCGGCAAAAATGCTGGCCCGAAAACGCGCGCTCTTTCTATCCTTGCCGACCCTGCCCGTGCATTTGTAGCCACAGAATTTCTCAGACTGGAACTTCTGCCTATCCCAACTTACTTCAATCGGCAGAGAGAAGTGGCTTTTTATGAAAGATATTTTAAAGCTGTGTCTATGTGGATAGACCCCAACTCCATTGTTCAGATCGCCTTTGACTTAGCATGTAAACATGGCTTGGGCGCAATGGACGCCTTACATTTAGCGGCTGCGATTAGTGCCGGGGCGGAGTTTGTGTCTGCCGAGAAGCCCACCAAGCCGATTTATTCGGCATATTCCAAAGCGGTTTCAATCCATTAAAATCGCGCCTGACAGCGCTTTCGCTAAGAACAATCGTCACACGTTCAGAGGTTCGCATGAATGAAAAATATCGAGTAGGGATTCTGGGCGCGACGGGGACGGTCGGGCAGCGCTTCATACAGCTTCTCGAAAATCATCCGCAGTTCGAGGTGACGGCGCTGGCCGCGTCGGACAGGTCGCAGGGGAAGGCTTACCGGGAGGCTTGCGCGTGGCGTCTGCCGGGCGAGATGCCGGAGTCGGTCAGGAACTTGCCGGTCGGGCCGCCAGCGCCGCCGCTCGACTGCGAGATAGTTTTTT
>JALZHC010000862.1 GCA_030914105.1 Acidobacteriota bacterium | reverse complement strand
AGATTTACGTCAGCACGGACGTGGAGACGGACGGGCCGATCCCCGGCGTCTACTCGATGCTCAGCATCGGCTCGGCGGCCTACCTGCCGGACAAGACTTTCCTCGGCGGGTTCACCGCGAACCTGGAGACGCTGCCCGGCGCGTCGCAGCACCCCGACACGATGAAGTGGTGGCAGGGCCAGCCCGAAGCCTGGGCTGCCTGCCGCCAGAAGCCGCTGCCGCCCGAAGAGGCCATGCGCAGCTACCTCGCCTGGCTCAAGTCACTGCCCGGCGACCCCGTCTTCGTCGCTTACCCGGCGGCCTTCGACTTCATGTATGTCTGCTGGTACCTCAACCGCTTCACCGGCGAGAACCCCTTCGGCTGGCACGCGCTCGACATCAAGACCTTCGCGATGGCGCTCATGGGCCGCGACTTCCTCGACACGGTCAAACGCAACATGCCCCGCCACTGGTTCGACGACCTTCCGTACACACACAAGGCCCTCGACGACGCCATCTCCCAAGGCGCACTCTTCTGCAACATGCTCGCCGAGCATAGGCGGAGGATGAAGGCCGAAGGGTGAGAGTCTGGGCGGCGGAAAAATTGTGTTGACTCAAACCAGCCCTTTCGCGTAGAAGTGATTCCCGTCAACGCCGCGCGGACTCCCGGCGTTGGTAAACTGTGAACGCGGCCACAGGGCACTCCGCCGCGTGACTCTGGGACGAGTAACCCGCATGCCGGAACCCGTCGAACAGGAGAGAGGAAAGCTCTTGCGGCATGCGCTCTTCTGTGTCGCGTTCCTGATCGTTATGCTCGTCATCAACCCGGCGCAAGAGCAGGCGGCCTTCGCGCCGCAGCCGCACACGCTCACCGGCGACTTTCGCACACACGCGAAGTTCCACTCCCGTTTCCTCACGACCGACCGCGACGTGCTCGTCTATCTGCCGCCCGGCTACGAGACGGAGGAGCGCCGACGCTACCCAGTCCTCTACCTGCACGACGGCCAGAACCTTTTCGACGGCGCGACCTCTTTCATTCCGGGACAGGAATGGCGCGTGGACGAGACGGCGCAGGCGCTCATCCTCGCGCGCGCAATCGAGCCGGTCATCATCGTCGGCATCTACAACACGGGCAAGGAGCGCGTCGAGGAGTACACGCCGAGCGCCGACCCGAAGTTCAAGGTCGGTGGCCGCGCAGACCTCTACGGTCGGCTCATCGTCGAAGAGCTGAAGCCCTTCGTCGACTCGCACTACCGGACGAAGCCGGACGCCTCGGACACGGGCCTCGGCGGGTCGAGCCTCGGCGGGCTTGTGACTCTCTATCTCGGCCTGCGCTATCCCGCCGTCTTCGGCAAGCTGGCCGTCATCTCGCCCTCGGTCTGGTGGGACGAACGGCACATCCTGCGCGAGGTCGAGTCGCTCGGCTCGAAGCCGCACACGCGCGTCTGGCTCGACATGGGCACGGACGAGGGCGAGAACGCGACCGCCGACGCGCGCCTTCTGCGCGACGCGCTCGTCGGCAAGGGCTGGCATCTGGACGAAGACCTCAAATACTTCGAGGCCGCCGGGGCGAAGCACAGCGAGCTGGCCTGGGCCGAGCGCGTCGAGCCGGTGCTCAGATTTTTGTTCCCGAAGAAGTAGGGCTGCTCACTCCTCCTGAAGGATCAAGACGGCCTGGCCGCGTGCTCTCGAAGAGGCGCGGTTCTTCCCATCGTTGATTAACCTTTCGCGCGCTTCCTTCCTCCGGCCTTCGAGCCTCCGGCCTTCGCGCGCGTTCGCTTCTTCTTCGACTGCTTGAAACGCCTCACGCCTTCCTCGACCAGCTTCAAGGCGCGCTCGGGGCCGAAGCGACCGAGCGGCTTGAACTCCTTGCCCTTCGCCTGATTGTAAGAGACGAAGAAGTGCTCGATCTCTTCGGGCAGGCCGGAGCCGAGGTCTCCGAGCGTTCGGACGTTGCCGTGCAGGCGCGACTTGGCGGCGACGGCGATGAGGCGGTCGTTGCGCTGCGTCTCGCCTTCGCGCTCGGTCTGCTCGGCCTCGATGACGCCGACGAGCCGCGCGCGCACAAGGCAGCCCGTGAACGCAGGCTCGTCCATCAGCACGAGCACGTCGAGCGGGTCGCCGTCGCCGCCCAGAGTCGAGGGCACAAACCCGAAGTCGAAGGGAAAGACCGCGCCCGAAGTGAGCACGCCGCCGAGCTTGAAGAGTTGCAGCTTCTCGTCGTAGTTGTACTTGTTGCGGCTGCCCTTCGGCGTCTCGATGACGACGTTCACCTCTTCGTCATCGTGGAAGGCATCCAGCTCGCTGAGATTGTTCCCCACCATCACGGCCCCCCTAATTACAAAGGATGAAGGCGGAAGGATGAAGGATGAAGTGAAGGC